>JBDGVS010000229.1:0-4787 GCA_039585535.1 Gemmatimonadota bacterium
GCCGGATTCGAGGGACGGAATTCACGCCACCCGTCTTCGAGGTCGCGCCACACGTCGTTCGGGTCGGAGACACCCTCCGAGGTCGATGGCAGGAGCGCCGAGTGGGCGAGACCGAGTGGGGAGCGGGGAGCCTCGACTTCGACTTCACGGACTAGCGCTACTGGGCGAGCCATCAGTGGTGGCGGCGCCCCTCCCGGCATCCCAAGATCCCGATGTGGCTCGGCGCGGCTTCGGCCCGCTCTCCCACCCGATCCCAAATCGAAGAGAACACACTCATGACTTGCTCCCGACCGCTCGCCGGTGGCAGACGCATCGTCTTCGCTGCCTTGGGCCTGCTCGCTGGTCTTGGCGCTCGTGATCCGGTTGGCGCTCAATCACTCAGCTGCGACTTCACCGGCTACACCGCGACTGCGGGACTGTCCGCAGCCATGCTTGCCGATCGCCTTGCCGTGGAGTGGGAGGGAGAGGGCGGTGAGCAGCTGAGCCTCCGATTTGGGATCGTCGATGGTGCACCACGGATCGACGAACTCGCCATTAGCCGCGACGGGGCAGAAAGGGTCGTCGTCGCGACCGACGCGGCCTTCGAGTTCAAGATCGTCGAGGGGCTGCGTCGCATCAGCTCGCAGCAACTGGTCCCGCTCCGTGCGCTCGATGTGGAGCTCACACAGGAGGTCGTGGATCGGTACAAGTGGGACGTCTTCTGGGATGCCCCGCTCGATTTGAGTACCGAGCCTGGTCGCTCCAGGAACCCACCACCCCTCGAGGGCGTGGCTGACCAACCGGGCCTCCCGCGCTCGCCCGATGAGATCCGCCGAGCAGACGCGTCGTGGGATGTGTCGTCATGCCGGGTCACGCGAGATGGGATGCGGCTGACCGTGGCCTTTCCCGGGATGACGCTCGGATCGTTCTCAGGTGAGCTCGCGGTTTCGGTACATCAGGGGACCAACCTCATCCGGGCCGAGGCGATCGCGGCGACAGATCTCCCTTCGGTGGCCTACAAGTACGACGTGGGCCTGACCGGGCTCTCGGTGAGTGAACGCAGCAGTGTGCACTGGCGAGACGTGGCCAGCCAGCGGCAGGCGTATTCCCTGCGAGGGCCGGCGAATGTGGACGACGTCGTCCTTCGTGCCGCCAATCGCCTCGTGGTCGCGCAGACGGATGGCGCGGCGATCGCTGCCTTTCCGCCACCGCACACCTTCTTCTGGGCGCGCGAGGTCGAGATCAACGTCGGCAACAACTGGTACCGAAAGGAGACAGACGGATCCTTCGGGATCGGGATTCGCCAGGGCGAAGAGGAGGTAGTCGAGCGCTTCCGAGCGAACTGGTCGCTGTACAGCGCCCCGCCCGGGTCGATCCAGCGAATGGCTGCGTACTTTCTCCCCACGCTTGGAGACCAGGCCGACGCCTTCGAGGCCGCGCTCGCGTTCACCAACGGTGACGTATACCGGCCGCTCGAGGGCTACCAGGTCATGGGTAGCCACTATCACACGGATATGGGGAGGGACTTGATCGCGACGGGCAGCATCGACTCCAGGTTGCCCGATTTCGAGGTGATCCGTTCCGCGGGAATCAACATCGCCGGGCCCGTGGATCGTCCCGTCGACGCGAACCAGCTCGAAGAGCAGCACTGGCTGTTTCGCGGGGCCGAGCGTCACTCTGACGACCGCTTCATGGTCATGCCACAGATGGAGAACACGAACCTCCTGGGTGGACACTGGGACCTGCTCTTTTCTCATCCGGTCTACTACGTCGACGAGCGACCAGCGGGTACGCCGCTCGTAACCGAGCATGATGAATATGGGCGCGTGTACAACATCGGGTCCGTGGAAGACATGAGGACCATGATCGAAGCTGAAGACATGCTGGTCTTCATGCCGCATCCGCGCACGAAAGGCTCGACGGGTTACCCGGACGCCGTCCGCGAGACACCGCAGTTCCTATCCGATTGGTATCGGGGGGTGGGGTGGCGCTGGGGCATGGGCTCGGATCTGTCGGAGCGCCGGCTCTCGGGGAATCGCGTGATCCCGCTCCTGGACGACATGAACAACTGGATTGCAGGCACCGAGCTCGAGCCGAAGGGCCTCCTCGCGATCACCGAGACCTACTTCAAGGCCCCGGGTGACGACGTGTACGCGAATGGTCCCGTGAGTTATCTGCAGATGGACGCGCTACCCGAGCCGGGCGACTACCAGCCGATCGTCGATGCGCTGAAGGGCGGCGAGTACTTCGTGACGTCCGGTGAGGTCCTCATTCCGTCGCATCACTACGAGGGGGAGGGCGCGAATCTGGTGCTCGTCGCAGAGGTGGAGTGGACCTTCCCACTGGAATTCGTCGAAGTCGTGACCGGAGATGGCACAGAAGTCTTCAGTCGATCCGTATCCGCGCTGGATCAGCCGGCCTTTGGACGGCATACCTTCCGGATTCCCGTCGATGCGACGGGAATGGCGTGGGTGCGGTTCGCGGCATGGGATTCAGCTGGAAATGGTGCGATGACCATGCCGGTGCGGCTGGGGTCCGACGGAGTCAGTCGCTAGACGGCCCCGGAGGTGCCCCGACCGAGTCGCTCGTTACGGACGGAGAATGAGCACCGGCCTTCTGGCTGACCGTACGACCTTGTCAGCCACGCTTCCCAGGGCCAGCCGACGCACTCCGCCCCTTCCGTGGGTCGCGATCGCGATGGCGTCGAAGTCGTGCGTCTCCGAGTACTCTACGATGGCTTTGCCGACGTGGTCGGACCGGATCACATCGCGCTGAATCGACGCGGTCGTACCGTCGAACCGCCCCCACGTGGCGGCGAGTTCAGTCTCGGCCTGGGCCGCCGCGCGATCGGCCGCCTCGTTCTCGCGGATCGTGTCAGGCAAGTAGGACGACGCCGTGTGGAACGGGTTCTGAACCACACGGATCAAGGTCATCTCCGTGTCCGGGCCGAACGTCCCAATGGCGCTGTCCACGGCGGACTCGGCCAGCTCGGATCCGTCGAGGGGCACCAACACTCGGCGTAAGGCGACGGACGCCTGGTACGAGGGCTCGTCCGGATGTTGGGGGTGCACCAGCATCAGCGGCAGCTTCGACTCCCTGACCAGAGAATCGGCCACACTCCCGAGCCAGGCGCGCGTGACAGGGCCGCGCCCGTGGCTTGCCATCACCACGAGGTCGGCCTCGGAGCTTTCGATGAACGTGCGAAGCTCATCGGCGGGGCGACCCACCAACACGTGGCACTCTGCGTCTACGCCGGGAGGGAGCTTCTCTGTAAGCCCGTCGAGGTACCGCATGGCCCAGTCGCGAGCCAGGTCGTCGTAGTTGGCGACCGCGAGGGGCGGGGCCGAGGCGTTGACGCTCACCAAGTCCAGCGTCCCGGAATCGCCGACCAGTGAAAGTGCGGTGGCGAGGGCATCTTCGGCGAAGGTGGATCCGTCGAGTGGGACGATGATTCGGGCTGGCATATGCGACGCTCCGGTCGATGGGTGTCTGCGACATCTCTGGAGCCCCTGTCGGGAGCGCATCGAGCGCGGACAGCTACGGGATAGGATATCCACCCCTTTCGTTTTCGAACGCGAAGGTAGGAGCGGCCTCTTGGGCGCGGCAAGCGGGAGGAGAGGATGAGCACGAGGGGGCGAGTCCTCGGATCAGCGTATCTCCGTATCGACGTCGTCTTCCCCCTCGGAGCGCGCGATGATCGCGGCTCCGCAGGAGTCGCTGAAGACGTTGACCGCCGTGCGGTACATGTCGAGGGGTCGGTCGATCGCGAGCATCGAGCCGACGATCACGTTGACGTCCGGCCCTCGCAGACCGATCGCCTCCAGGACGATGAAGATCACGACCAGTCCCGCTGAGGGGACCGCGGCCGCACCGATCGAAGCGAGGAGGGCGGTGAGGACGACGATCGCCTGCTGCATCATGGAAAGGTCGAAGCCGAGCGCTTGCGTGATGAAGAGCGCTCCTACGCATTCGAAGACGGCGGTGCCGTCCATGTTGATGGTCGCGCCCATGGGCAGCACGAACGACGCCACCGAGTTCGACGTACCGACCTTCTCCTCCACGACCTTCATCGTGACCGGCAGGGTGGCTCCCGACGAACTCGTCGAGAAGGCGACGAGCAGCGGCTCGCGCATGTTGGCGAAGTGGATCCAGGGTTTGATTCGTCCCAGGAGGAAGAGGAGGAGCGGAAGCGAGACCAGGAAGTGGATCGTCACTCCGGCACCGACGGTCAGTGCGTACTTCGCGAGCGACTGAAACGCGTCGAAGCCCGTGGTGCCGACCATGCGGGTGATGAGCGCAAAGACACCGATTGGCAGGAAGCGGATGATCCCCGACGTCAGCGCCATCATCGTCTGGAAGAGGGCTTCGATGAGGTCGGTCAGGGGCACCCGCGTCCGCTCCGGCAGCGTCGTGATCGACGCGCCGAATACGATGCAGAAAAAGATGATCGCGAGCATATCGGCGTTGGCCGCCGCGAGGACCACGTTCTCCGGCACGATGCCGAGGAGGAGCTCGACGGGCGAGGCTGCCGTTTCCAGCGTGGGTAGCTCCTCCGCCGCGACGTCGACGATGCTCGCTCCGACCCCGGGCCGAATGAGGTTGACCATGAGGAGCCCGGCCATCGCCGCGAAGAAGCTCGTCAGCATGTAGTAGCCGAGCGTCTTGCTGAAGAGTCGGCCGATCGACCGCCATCGCCCCACCGACGCGACGCCCGACACGATCGAGGTAACGACGAGCGGGATGATGACCATCCGCAGCAGCGACATGAAGAGGTCGCCGACCCAACCCACGCGGACCGCCGCCGGCTC
>JBDGVS010000230.1:0-4784 GCA_039585535.1 Gemmatimonadota bacterium
GACGTTCGATTCGGGATTCGCGGCCCCGACATCCAGCGTCAGGGTTAGCGGGAGGTCGCCGGATCGAACCGCCGATGCGAGAGCGAGTCCGTCGGTAAGGCTCACGTCCTGGAAGCCGCGCACCTCCGTCATGTCGATGCCCGCCAGCTCGATTCGAGAGACGCCGTCGAGGGAAAAATCCACGTTCTGGATTGCGGCGAACTGCTGGAGTGTCGCGCAGCCGCCGATTCCGAGTGTCAGAAGAAGCGCAGTGATTTGTAGTGGACGGGAAGCCACGCCGCCCGGGCGGGCTGCTGTCTGAGGCATCGGTGGGGCCGTGATGGGCGGAGGGGGGGAGAGGGCTCAACGGAGCTCTATGTGCAGACCTACGGTGCTCGGAACGTACTGACTATGCAAAGATGGGCGGGCAACGACGGGGAGGGGCCGAGGTACAGCAGGGCGCGACACGGGCGTAACCCCCGTGCCAGATCGGAGCCCACGCCCCATTATTGCGCTTCGCTTCTCCGGCTGACTCACCCGAGTCGACCCACCGACGTGCCATCAGCCCTGTGCATTATGCCCCATCGATTGTCTCCCGTCGCGTTCGTTCTGCTCGCCTTCCTCGGTCTCGCTACGATCGCTGAGGCCCAGCAGCGTCCAATGAACTTCATGGACATGCAGCACCTTCGGTCCGGTGGGTCCTGGACGCCGAGTCCGGACGGGTCGTGGATGCTCTATACGGTCTCGACTCCGGACTGGGAGGAAGAGGAGCGACAGAGTGACATCCACGTCGTCTCGCTGTCCGAGGGCGTCGAGTCCAGTCGTCAGCTCACCTTCACGGATGATCATGACGAGACCTCTCCCGCCTGGGCGCCCGACGGGTCGTTCTTCGTGTTTCGCTCCGACCGCGACGCGGTCCGATCAGGTGGGGACGATGACGAGGGCGGCCGCTGGCAGCTCTACACGATGCGGCACGACGGCGGGGAAGCTCGCAAGATCACGGAGATGGCCGACGGAGTCTCGGATTTCGACTTCAGTCCGGACGGAAGCTGGTTGGTTCTGAGGAGCGGCGAGTCGGGTGAGGAGCAACTCTTCCGCCTGCCGACCACGCAGCTCCTCGATGGCGAGCCCGTTCGGCTTACGACCGCCGAGGCGGGAGTTGATGAGTGGGATTGGAGTCCAGACGGCAGGCTGATCTACTTCAACCGGCAGGACTCGTTCGACGCTGCCGACAAGCGCCGTCGCGAAGAGGGCTTCAGCGTCGACGTGCGCAATCAGGTCACGCCCACACGCAGCCTCTGGTCCGTCCAGGTGGCGAACGGGAGTGAGCGGAGGCTCACCAGCGAGACCGACTACAGCGTGGAGGGCTTCGTCGTCTCGGACGATGGCCGTTGGCTTTCCATCACGGGTGGATCGCCTGAGCGTTACGAGCGCAACATCACGGGTGCGCGTCTCTATACCGACCAGTACCTGATGGAAGTGGCGACTGGCCACGTGGAGCGCCTGACGGAGAACTACGAGGTCAGTGAGAGCGGCACTTCGTTTTCACCCGACGGGCGCTGGATCGCCTTCGCTGGACCCGACGACCTGTCGCGTTACACGATGACCGAGCGTCGGATCTACCTCCGTGCGGTGGACGATCGTGGAGGCGACTTCAGGAAGCTGGGCTCTTCGTTCGATCAGAGTCTCTCGGTCGGGTTCTGGTCGGAAGACTCGCGCACCATCTACTTCAACGCGGGCGTGAAAGTCACGACCCAGCTCCACGCTCTCGATATCGAGCGGGACGAGGTCCGACAGGTCACGGAGGAGCGAGCGGCTCTCTCCGTCAACCGCGACGACGACACGGGCGTTCTCCTGATCAATTACCAGGATCCGATGACTCCGCCCACGGTGTTCACGGTGGCGGACATCGATGATGTAGACGAGCGTGCCGAGTGGACGCAGCTCATCGACATCAATCCGCAGGTGGCGGAACTCGCACTGGGGCGCGAGGTCGAAGTGGAATGGACGTCGACCGACGGTAAGACCGTGGGTGGGGTGCTCGTCTACCCGGTGGGGTATCAGGAGGGCACTCGCTATCCGCTCATCGTGGCCATTCACGGTGGGCCCGCTTCCGCCGACGTCCTCCGCTTCAATGGCGGATACGGAGCTCAGGTGTACTCCGGCGCCGGATATGCAGTCCTGAAGCCGAACTACCGCGGCTCCACCAACTACGGCAACGCGCACCGGACGGACATCGTCGGTGACTACTTCACGTTGGGCTTCGACGACATCATGACCGGCGTCGATCACCTGATTGCAGAAGGGATTGTCGATGAGAGCCAGATGGGTGCGCTCGGATGGAGTGCGGGCGGACACTGGTCCAACTGGATTCTGACACACACCGACCGCTTCAAGGCCATCAGTTCCGGAGCGGGGACGATGAACTGGATCAGTATGTACGCGCAGAGCGACGTCCAGCGAAATCGACAATTCTACGTCGGGGATGGGTTCCTGTATGAGGACTTCGACACCTACTTCGATCAGTCGCCGCTCAAGTACATCACGAACGCCAGGACCCCGACCATGATCCACGTGGTCGAGGGTGACCCGCGCGTCCCGAGTCCACAGTCCGTCGAGTTGCACATGGCGCTCAAGAAGCTCGATGTACCGACGGAGCTGTTCATGTATCCAGGCCGGACACACGGAATCACCCAGCCGCGCAATCGGCTGGTGAAGGCAGTGAGTGAGATGGCGTGGATGGACCACTACGTGCGCGGTGTAGGAGGCACGTTCGAATGGGAGCAGGTTCTCGAAACGCTGGAAGAAGAAGCGGAAGCTCCCCGTCCGGTGTCGGACCGATGACGCGCGTCGGTGGAAGGCTTCCGTTCCTCGCGCTTGCGATCGCGGTGATGCCGTGGAGCGTCGCGGCCCAGAGTACTCCTCCCGGCTTCCTCGTCGAGTTCGAGGGTCAGTTCAGGGGCTCCTCCAGCAAGGTGGTGGCGCTCGCTGAAGCGATGCCCGCGTCATCGTACGCGTGGAGCCCTGCGGACGGGGTCGCGAGCGTATCGAGGGTCCTCCTGCACATCGCCCGCTACAACTACATGTACCCGCACGAGAACATGGGCCGACCCTCGCCTGTCTCGCCCGAGGAATACCGGCGATGGGAAGACGCGTCCGATTCGATGAGCAAGGACGAGGTGGTTCGGATCGTCACGGAGTCGATGGATTATGTGCGGAGCGTCGCGCGCGATATGGATGCGTCGGCTCTCGACACCGGCACGACACTCTACGGTCGTGAGGTCGGGGAGTGGGCGGTCTTGCTCCAGCTGGTCACACACATGAACGAACACCTCGGGCAGTCGATCGCCTATGCACGAATGAACGGAGTGGTGCCGCCCTGGTCCGGGTGAGCCGGGAGCCGCTCAGGAAGCTGTTGGTTGAGCGGAATCCTGTCTTTGGCGTCTTCGCGGCGGAACGATCTGCGGAGGGTGGTCGACGAGCGGCCGCAGATCCGGACATCGACTTCGTTTTTTACGATCTCGAAGAAGCCGAGTGGGACATGGCGGCCCTGCGGGCCTTCGTGGAGTCCAGCAGGAAGTGGGCGGGGGACCGTGGTGCGGCCGACCTGATCCTGCGGATCCCGCCGGTGGGTCCCGATCTCGAACGCGCGCGCCGATGTGTCGCGGACGGGCTGGACCTGGGGGTTCAGGGCTTCATCCTTCCGCTCGTCGAGGACCCTGTCGAGGTCGATACGGTGACCCAGGCGATCGGTGCATGGCGGGGCGCAGCGGGCGAGCGCGCGGACGTTCTGGTGGTTGCCCAAATCGAGAGTGAGCTCGCGGTGGAGCGTACCGAAACGATTGTGAATGCGGCCGGGGTTGGGGTGGTACTCCCCGGGCAGGCGGACCTGAGACATTCGTACCGCGGCGATGAGGTCGCGGTGCAGGCGGCGGTCGACCGAGTCCTGGCGGTGGCGCGCGAGCGTCGTGTGCCGTGCGGCGTTACAGCCGGTATGGAAGACATTGAGGCGCGACTGGAGCAGGGGTTTGAGTTCATCATCGCGGTGGAACCAGGCGCGGTAGCGCTCGGGCGCACCGCGTCGGGTAGAGACAAGTGATCCAATGAATTGGGAGACGGAGAAGGTGAAACGGATGCGTGATTTGGGAGTGTCGCGGTGCGCCGCGACCGCCGTGTTGATGGCGGTCGTCATGGTCTCGGGATGCGGTGGTTCGGACGAGTCCGGCGCAGCGGTTGATGAGGCGTCGGCGTCGTTGTCGGCTCCGATGCAGTCGGCCATGGTTCGCCTTTGGGCGGCGGGGACTCCGGCCTTCGGGGTGTATGTCCCCAGTGAACGGGAACGAGGTGCGCGCGGGCCGGACGGGGAGCGACTACCTCCGCTGTACACGGCAGCGACAGGAGTCGGCCTGGCTGCCAATCCATTGCTCGACTACGCGTTCTTGAATCTCGAGGGGATGTATGACCCGCAGGCCGTGATGGCGCTGGCTGAAGGGATGGCTGGTAGCGACAAGACGCTTCTGGTGCGCATCCCGCCGGTCTCCGCCGACGGGGTGGATGCCACCCGTGCTCGGGTTGCAGAGATTCTGGAGGCGGGAGCGCAGGGGATCGTCATTCCCCACGTACGGAGCCTCGAGGAGGCGCGGACGGTCGTTTCCTTCTTCACCGACATCGGGGCAGACGTCTGGTCACCTCAGAATCCCGATGGGACGATTCTCGCGATGCTGATGCTCGAAGACCCCGAGGCGATCGAGGCCACCACCGAGATCGCGGCGATTCCCGGGTACAGCGCGCTCGCGTGCGGGATC
>JBDGVS010000231.1:0-4784 GCA_039585535.1 Gemmatimonadota bacterium
CGACCTACGGGCGAGGCTTCTGGATTCTCGACGATATCACGCCGATCCAGCAGATGACGCCCCAGGCGCTCGAGGGTCCGGTGCACCTCTTCGAGCCGCGCCCGGCATACCGCTTTCAGTCCCGGGAGGGGCGCGCGTCCCAGCCTGGCGATCCTGCCGCGGGGCAGAACCCGACGCAGGGCGCGTCCATCAACTTCCGCCTCGGGAACGACTTCTCAGGCCCCGTTACCGTGCGCATCGAGACCGTCGGCGGCCAACTGGTGCGGGAGCTGCCGGTGCGGAGCGCCGGGCCGGGCTTGAACCGCGTGCACTGGAATCTCAGGTGGACGTCGTCATCGACTCCGCGGCTCCGTACGCCGGCGCTCGAACACTCTCACGTCGATGTCCCGTCGTCCGGTTGGCGCCCCGCACCCGACGGTGGTGCCGTGCGACCGATCGCACTCCCCGGGCGGTATCGGGTTCGCCTGGTTGCGGGGATGGAGGAGCGCACGGCCATCCTCGAGGTTCTGCAGGACCCCGACTCACGGGCCACGATGGCCGACATGCAGGCCCAGCTGGACCTTCAGTTCGAACTCCGTGAGATGAGCGATTCGACCGCGGCGTTGATCGACCGGATCGAGTGGACCCGAAAGGGCATTCTCGATCTCGAAGAGCGGATCGGCGGAGCTCAGCCATACTCGGACGTCGTCGCGGCGGGTGAGCAACTCGAGGAAGCTCTGATCGAGCTCGAGATGCGGCTCTTCGACCTCCGCCTGAGTGGCGGGTCGGCCCGCCAGGACACGATCCGCTGGCCTCGACAGCTGTGGGCCAAGATCGCGAGCCTGGCCGGTTATTCGAGTGGGACGGACGACCCGCCGACCGATCAGATGGGTGAGATCAGCACGATCTATCGCGACCAACTGGCGGCTGCGCTGTCTCGCTGGGCAGAGCTAGCCGAGGGCGATCTCGCGCGCTTCAACCGCCTGCTCGCTGCGCAGGGGTTACCTCCCATCATCTCCGAGTGAGTCGCTCCAGCGTCAGGCGGACGAGGTGACCGCCGCACTGCGAGCGCTGTTGCCCGGCGCGGCCGTGTTGGTCGTCGCCGTTGTGATCCTTTTTGCGACCGACGACGCGACCGCACGGGAGCTGGCCGGCACCTACGGGCTGGTGGTCTATGGGGCCGGACTCGCTCTGGCCTGGGTCTTCCACAGGAGTCGAGCCTTCATCGCCCTCGGGGTGCTTGCCTGGCTCGACATCGCGGTAGTGGGGCACGCCGACCGGGTCGAGCTCCTGGTCGCTCTCGGCACGGTGGTGTTGGCTGCCCTCGCGATGCTGGCGCTCATCCGCGATCGCGGAGTCGGGTCGCGAGTCGGGGCTGCTCAGGTCCTCGGGGTGACCACGTTCGTCGCCTTGGGTGGCTACCTGTTTTCCGATCCGGAACGCGTAGCGTCATTCGTGGCGCGGCCCGAGTTGCTGCCGCTCGAGGCCGTGACGTGGCCCGGATATCCGCGGATTACTCTCGTGGTAGCCGTCGTGGCGCTCCTCGCGGCATCGTGGGGCTTTTTCCGATACCGCGGGCCTGTCGAGCGGTCGCTCATCTGGTGTGCGGTGCTCCTCCTCGTCGCCATGCACCCCGAGGTCGGTGATGCGGGGTCTGCGCTCTTCCTTGTCGCGGCCGGGCTCACCGTGACGATCGGGATCGTGGAGACGTCCTATGTGATGGCGTACCGGGATGAGCTGACCGGATTGCCGGGGCGTCGTGCGCTCATGCAGACACTCGACGGGCTGAAGGGCAAGTACACCATCGCGATGGTGGACGTCGATCACTTCAAGAAGTTCAACGATCGACACGGGCACGATGTCGGCGACCAGGTGCTGAAGCTCGTGGCGTCCCGCCTCGCCCGCGTCCCCGGCGGAGGGAAGGCTTTCCGGTACGGGGGGGAGGAATTCACGCTCCTCTTCCCGGGGCGCGTCCGGGAAGACGCCCTCGATCACCTGGAGGCTGTCCGAGCCTCCGTCGCAGACGCACGCTTCTCGGTTCGTTCATGGAAGCGACCGAAGAAGAAGCCCGAGAGTGGGGGCTCGAAGAAGCGCTCCAGCTCGGTGAAGCACCTCTCGGTCCGGGTCAGCATCGGTGTCGCGGATACGACGATCGCAGGGAGTGGCGCCGAAGACGTGCTGAAGAAGGCCGACCAGGCGCTGTACCGCGCGAAAAAGAAGGGCCGGGACCAGGTCTCGAAGTAGGCGTTCGCCGGCATGCTACTCCGACGAGGATTCTCGGTCAGCGGCAGATTGTCTGTCCCCGAGCGGCCGCCTCCAGCGTCTCCACGAACGCCTCCACCGTGTTGTCCCCCGCGTCCTCGGCGTACCAGGCCATCTTGTTCGGGAAGACCTCGTCCCCTTCGAACGCCTCTTCGAGAATCCACGTCTGGAGTTCAGGGGGACGCTCGATGAAGCATCCGACCTCTTCCCACTGGTCGTTCAGGACGAGGACCGTGGGCGTGGAGGGTCTTCCGTCCGGGGTGCGATGGGACTCCATGACCCCACGACCCGCGGTCGGGTCGACAACCCGCATTTCGAGGCCGTCGACCATCGAGACCAGTCGCGCCAGGTACGGGATCGTACTGACGGAGTCAGAGCAGGAGTCGATCGCCACTGCGAGAAAGTGCCACGTACCTCCGACAGCCCGCGCCCGATTCACGAGCGCCATATCGATGCCCTCGGCCTTCTCCGTGTTGCCGTGCCAGAGCTCGGTGCGCCGGGTGGCGTTGTCCAGGAACAACTCGTACGAGCGCCCTCCTTCGTACAGCGAGCGCAGCTCATCATCAGCCTCGATTCCTACCCCGACGACCGGGGTGATCTCGCCGTCCAGGCACACCACAGGGAGAGTCGAAAGCCCTGGGGTTGCACTCGACGGAAGGAGGAGGAGGCTGGCGTAGACGAGGGGAGAGAACATGGCGTGGGCTCAGGGCAGGGATACTGGGCGGGCTTTCAGTTTACGATCGAAGAAGCTCAATGTTGCGTCGAAGGCGGCAATCCAGTTGGAGTGCAACAGGAAGCCATGCACCTCGTCGGGGAAGATCAGCTGCTCGTACTCCACCCCGCGCTTGTCCAGCGATTCGGCTAGATCCACCGATTCGCTGAACGGCACGTTGCGGTCATCATCGCCGTGGATGATGAGCACAGGGGAGCGCCACCCGTCGAGAAAGGCCATCGGGGAAGACTCGTAGGCGATGCGGCTGAATTCGGGGTAGTCCTCGGGCTCGTATTCGGGCTGGAAGCCGTTCATTACCACATTCCAGTCGTGGACGCCGTGCACGTCTACCCCGGCCTTGAAGAGATCGGAGGCCCGGGCCAGCCCCATCGCGGTGAGGTATCCACCGTACGACCCCCCCCACAAGCCGATCCGTTCGGGGTCGACGTCGCTTCGGCCCTGCAGGTACAGGCCCGCGCCCATGACGTCGTTGAATTCGCTCGCCCCGGTGGCTCCATAGCCGAGTGCTTCGCGGAACTCCATGCCGTAGCCGATTCCGCTCCGATAGTTCACGGAGAGCACGACATACCCGGCGTTCGCGAGGAGTTGATTCATCGCGTACGCACCGTGGTAGTAACCACGGTGGTGGAAGCCCAGGAGCATCTGGCGCCGCGAGCCGCCGTGGAAGAAGAGCAGCGCCGGATGACGGTCTCCCGGACGGGCACCCGGGGGCAGGAAGAGTTGACCGTTGATCTCCATGCCATCGGATGCACGGAAGATCACCTGCTCCGGCTCCACCATGCGGTCGGCAGGAAACGACGCAGGAAGGGCCGGGGAGACCCGGCGACGCTCGCCGTCGGCAAGGACCACCGTGTGTGCTGGCTCGGAAGCGGAGGCCGCGTGAAACGCGACGGTCCCGCCCGCGGTTACCACGCCGCCCCATTCGAGCCCCTGACCGGGCGTGAGCACTTCCGGAGACCCACCCGCCACACCGACCTGCCAGATGTGCTTTCGATCGATGTCGTCCTGATTCGAGTCGTAGACCACCGTCCGTCCGTCGGGGGCCAGGGTCGCGAACTGGACCTCGAACGCCCCGGGGGTGAGCAGGGTGGCCGAGCCCCCTGAGGCAGACACGCTGTACAGGTGCTTCCAGCCATCGCCCTCCCATGGAAAGACGATTCGGTCTCCCGCTCCCCAGAAGAGCTGGTTGGTGGCTACGACACCACTGAAGGCGCTCCCAACGCCATCGGTCGCTTTCCAGACTTCACGGCCGATTCCGGTTTCTGCGCTGGCGATCCGAATGGAGAAGGGGAGGGCTTCTCGGCGAGGGGCGAACATCTGCACGACCCGTTCGTTGGGCACACGTAGAAAGGCGATACTGCGCCCGTCTGGGCTCCACGCGGGCGAGCCATCGTTCGCTACGCTGGGGTCGAGATAGCGAACCTGGCTTCCTCCCGGTGTGATCACACCCACGAAGGCGTGGTCCCCTCGACCGCTCACGAAGGCAAGTCGGTCACCGTCCGGCGACCAGGTGATCGAACCGGCCGACCCGCGGATCCGCGCGATGCGTTCCGGCTCGGAATCTTCGTCGAGCGAGAGTGTGAAGATCTCCCGCCCGCGCCCGTAGGCGATGTGATTCCCGTCGGGAGAGAGAGCGAACGAGCCACCGTCGACGAGCCTTCTCGGGTCGCCACCGTCGAGCGGATACAGCCACACCGCCCGCTCTTCCTCGTCCGTCGTCGAGATGGGGTCGGGCACCTCCCCCTCCCGATTCGGCGCACCGCCACGGACGAAAACGACGGACTCTTCTGTGGCTGTAAATGCTAGAGCT
>JBDGVS010000232.1:0-4779 GCA_039585535.1 Gemmatimonadota bacterium
GATTTCGCCCTCCGATCCGGATCGGATGATCGAGGCGAACGATGGTGGTGCGAACGTCTCGTTCAACGGAGGCGAGACGTGGACCGATCAGGATTTCTCTACGGCCCAGTTCTATCGGGTCATGACCACGAATCACTTCCCGTATCACATTTGCGGCGCGCAGCAGGACAACTCCACGGCGTGTGTCGCGAGTCGTGGGTGGGACCACCTGTACGGAGGCGACGGCTCCGAGCGGTTCCTCTACAATGCGGGTGGTGGTGAGAGCGGTTACATCGCCTCGAACCCCGACCGCCCGCATATCTACTATGCGGGATCGCATTCGGGTACGCTGACACGCAAGAACCAGGAGACCGGTCAGACCCGTGCGATCAATGTCTGGCCCGAGAATCCCATGGGTCAGTCGTCCGCTTCCTTGGTGGAGCGGGTACAGTGGACGTTCCCCATCGTCTTCAGCCCCCATGACTCGAACATTCTGTACACGACGAGTCAGCACGTATGGAAGACGACCAACGAGGGGCAGAGCTTCACGCGCATCAGTCCTGATCTGACGCGCGCTGATCCGATGACGATGATCGAGTCGGGTGGCCCGATCACGAAGGACCAGACGGGCGTCGAGGTCTACGCCACGATCTTCGCGCTGGCGCCGTCCCCGCACGATGCAGACGTCATCTGGGCGGGATCGGACGACGGATTCGTACACATCACACGTGATGCCTCGGCCGCCGAGCCGGAGTGGACCAACATCACCCCGCCCAACGCTCCGGACTTCGTGCGCATCAACACGATCGAGGCATCGCCGACCACGCCCGGCAAGGCGTACGTGTCGGGTATCCGCTACCTCGTCGATGACGATCGCAGTCCGTATATCTGGAAGACGGAAGACTACGGGCAGAGTTGGACGAAGATCGTGAACGGGATTCCCGAGGACGACTTCGTGCGGGCTACCCGCGAAGACCCGACGCGCGCCGGGCTGCTGTACGCGGCTTCCGAGCGGACGGTGTACGTGTCGTGGGACGATGGCGCCAACTGGCAGCCTCTGTCCCAGAATCTGCCGGCCGTGCAGGTCGCCGATCTGGTGGTAGCCGACGACGATCTCGTGATCGGCACGCACGGTCGTTCCTTCTGGGTGATGCGTGACATCACACCCCTGCGCGAGATGAACATGGAGGTCGCCGAGGCCGACGTTCACCTCTTCAACCCGGTTGCTACGTATCGTGGCGTCGACAACGGCGTGCAGGTCCGGTACTACCTCGCGAACGAGTCCGATGTGAAGCTCGAGTTCCTCGACGAAGACGGCTCCCTCATCGAAATGGTCGAGGGTGACGCGACGGTCGAGGAGCCCGCCGCTGCGGGCGGACGCCGGGGCGGACGCCGCTTCGGTGGAGGTGCGGCTTCGCGGCCTTCAGGGACGGTTGGCGCGCACACGTTCCTGTGGGATCTGCGCTATCCGGGGTACGTGGACTTCGAGGGCATGATCTTCTGGTCGGGTCAGAACCAGGGTCCGATCGTGCTTCCGGGAACGTACACCGTCCGACTGACTGCGGGCGGCGAGACGATCGAGCGCCCGTTCGAGGTGCGACTGGATCCTCGCTCGGAGCCCGTAACCGTCGCTGCGCTTCAGGCGCAGCTCGACCTCGCGCTCGAGGTGCGGGACAAGGTGACACAGGCGAATCAGGCGGTGATCGACATTCGCAGCATCAAGGGCGAAGTCGACGACCGTCAGTCGCAGACCAACAGTGCGGAGATCCAGGAGCAGGGTGATCTCGTGAAGGAGAACCTGAGTGGGGTCGAAGCGGAGATCTACCAGGTCCAGAACGAGAGTCGTCAGGATCCGCTCAACTTCCCCATCAAGATCAACAACAAGCTGGCCGCGCTCATGAACGGGGTGTCGCGTAGCGACTTCCCGCCGACCGAGCAGTCACGTCAGGTCTTCGAGCGACTCGATGGTTTGCTGCAGGAAGAGATGGTGCGATTCCAGCTCATCATCGATCAGGACCTCGCACGCCTCAACCAGCTGCTTCGTGAAGAGGGCCTCGACCCGATTACGATTCGAAGGCTGATCAGCTGAACGAGATGCCCCGCCCGGTATTCGCCGGGCGGGGCAGTCGTGCGCTCAAAAGCTGATCCAGACTCCGCCGTTCAACGCTCGTCCCTCGAGCGGTGCCCACACGTCGGTGATCCAGCGTCCATCTGCGGTCTGGCTGGGACGCAGCAACGGATCGTAGCCGGTCTGTCGGGTGTCGAGAATGTTCTCCGCGTTCAGGAAGACACGGAAGCGACCGAAGCGCCGATCGATCAGGAAGCCAAGGATGAAGTGGCGGCTCGAGACGTCGCGGTAGGGGTCGTCGTCCAGCTCCTGTAGACCCGTGTAGTAGGTCTCGACCCCGATGCGACCCCAGTCTTCTTTCTCGTATGCGCCTATCATGCCGATGGAGTGCGAAGGCGTAAGCGGCACCTCGCGGCGTTCGCCTCCTTGCGGGTCTGGCTCGGTCGAACGGAGGTACGCATGCGACCCGATCAGCCGCCAGGGGCCCTGCCGAAACGCCGCAAATGCTTCTGTTCCCCAGGTGTCCACCGAGCCCGCCGGTGCGTTTCGTATCGTGAGCGTGCCATCGGCGTTACGGACCGTCTGGATCGGGTCGTCGATGGTCGAAGCGAACGTACTCACATTGACCTCCAACGGGCCGAACGTCCGGCCCACATCGAGCATCGCGCTCCGAGCCCGCTCGGCCACCCAGGCCTCAGGGGCCGTCAGTCGACGCAGGCCGACCGCTTCTACCTCTTCTGTGAAGGGCGTCGGAGCAAAGAATCCCAATCCGGCCGAGACCCTCGCGGTCCACTCCGAGGCGCGCCCCAAAGCCGAGAGGCGAGGGCTCAGTCGCCCACCGAACCGACTGTGATCGTCGTAGCGGACGCTACCCGCCATCGTGAACCAATCCGCGACACTGACCTCGTCTTGCACGAACAACGCGGGGACCGTGTAGGAAAAGGAGTACTCGGGCAGGTCGACCTGGTCGTAGCTGTCGTGCTGGATCGCGGCCCCCACGACCCAGAGGTGCCGCCCGTCCTGTCCCGAGAGGGCGACCTCGGCGAAAGCAGTCTGGTGCTCGTCATCCTCGAGTACCTGATCGAAACGGTGCTCGTGCCCCTGGGTCGAGCCCGACGCGCGGATTGATACGATACGTCGATCCGACAGCACCTTTCGGCCACTGAAGCCTGCGTCGACCCTCCGGGTGTCCAGTGACTCCACATATGGAGTGCCCCCGGGAGTGAGCGAGCCGGGAAGCGTCCCCCCGGTGCGGTCTTCGAGCATCCCACCAACGGTTAGAATGGCCGACGTTCCGTCGCCGTCGTCCCAGAAGAGTCGGGGCCGTACAAACAGTCGACGAAAGGTCGGCACGTCTGCCCAGCCGTCGGCGTTCACATCGGCATAGTCCTGCCGATGCGCGCTGGCCAAGAGGGTGTAGCCCCAGCGCTCGCTCAACGAGTCGGCTAGCCATCCCACGACGTCCGTACCGTCGAGCGTGCTCTGGTTGAGGATGACCTCGCGCGCCGGATCGGGTCGACGGGAGATGAGGTTCACGACCCCGCCGAGCGCGGTGGGGCCGTAGAGCGCGGAGGCCGCGCCCTTGATGACCTCGACCCGTGCCAGGTCCATGGGCGGTACCTGGAGTGGACCGAGTGCGCCTGCCTGACCGCCGTAGAGAGGAACTCCGTCCGTGAGAATCTGCGTGTATCGTCCACGAAGCCCCTGAATCCGAACGCTGGCCCCTCCCAGCGACGGAGCGGTGGGCTGCACCCGCAGTCCGGCTGTTTCGTTGAGCAGCATCGCGATGTCACCCGGGGTCATGAGGAGCTTTTCCTCGACTTCCTCGCGAGAGACCGCCTCGATCCGGAGTGGCTCCTCCTCGATCCGCCGTTCGGTCCGCCCGGATGTCACGACGAGTCCCTCTGTCTCCAGCGCGACCTCCTCGAGTCGGACGGTCACCACCGTGTCGCGGGCCTCGGAGAGGGACAGGTTGAGGAGGGCCGGAGCGTAGCCGATTCGATCTACCTCCAGTACATGTTCACCCAACGGCAACCGTACGAGAGCTTCCCCTCGCTCGTCCGTGAGCACAGTGGCGGAAGGGGCGCGGACCCGAGCGCCCTCGACGGGCCCACTCGTGCTCTCCGCGCGCACGGTGACACTCACCGTCTGGGCCTGGATCAAGGTCGGGCACAAAGCGCCGAGAAGGACCATCGCGGTCATAGCCCAGCGCAGTAGACCCGAGTACGAGGGGCACATTCGGCCGATCCAGTGTTCCGGGGCTGTAACAAAAAGCCCCTCAGATCTCTCGGTCTGAGGGGCGTGGAGCGGAGCGCGAGGGATTCGAACCCCCAAGTCCTTTCGGACGCTCGCTTTCGAGGCGAGTGCATTAGCCATTCTGCCAGCGCTCCAAACAACAAACCCGAATCCATCGGCGTGAAGCCTGTGGATCCGGGCTGATACTACGTCCGGCGCCCGGATCGGGCACGTGTGCAGGTCGTGTGGATGGTGCTTCCAAAAAACTATCGGGGTGCCCGGATGCACCTCACTTCGTTCGGTGGTCTCGGTGATTAGCCGCGTTGCCTCCGAAGACGGTCGGGCACCTCGGCTCGAACCTCCGGTTCTCATCCGGAGATTCGTCCTGCAAAAAAACATCGGGGTGCCCGGATTCGAGCCGGGGACCTCTGCGTCCCGAACGCAGCGCTCTACCGGACTGAGCCACACCCCGGACTACTCGGGTACCTACTTCTGAA
>JBDGVS010000233.1:0-5762 GCA_039585535.1 Gemmatimonadota bacterium
CTCAGGACTTCGCGGTACCAGAAATTGACGCTGCTCGAGAACGGTACTGCGCAGCGGTCCAATGAACAGATGCGATATGCGGCAGCTTCCGTCGTAATGAAGTGCGCCACGTTGCCGTGGCTCTGAGCGACTCCCTTGGGGTTTCCGGTAGACCCCGACGTATAGATGATCCACGCCACGCTCTCTCGCTCGATCGAGACTTCAGGAGCCGAATCCAGCGGTTGGATCGTTTCGAGGTCGATCGCATCGGTGACTCCGACCTCGTGCACGATGGCTTGTGCCTCAGAGGTCGTGACGACGAGCGTGGCCCCGGAGTCTTCGAGGATGTAAGCGATACGCCCCGATGGGGTCTTCAATGGGTCGATTGGGACGAATGAACGTCCGGCTTTCAACGCCCCCAGCACGCTGGCGATCATGGCGGGGCCGTTTGCCATGACGAGCGCTACCGGGCCCTGCTCAGGATGGCGTGCCAGGTACGTGGCGATCCCGTTCGCCCATGCGTCCAGCTCTGAATAGGACCAGCGGCGAGATCCCAGGACTACAGCGTCGGCTGCCGGCGACCTGAGGACCTGTTGTTCGAAAAGACGCGTGGGAAGGCTTCGAAGCACTTCGTCTCCGAACCCTTCGAAGTGGCCGGTCGGGTGGGCCGCATGAGCACGGGCGCGCTCGTGCGCCTGGCGGGTGGGCGAGTGTGTGGAGGACTCCATTCCCTGTCCCTCTTCGTATGAGCTATCGTGAAACGAATGCACTGCACCATGCGAATCAGGCAAGATGGATCTTTTCTACTTCGGCGACGAGACGGAGCCGCTGTTCGGGGCCTACCACCGTGAGATGTCGTCGCGGGCGCGCCAGAGTTGCGTGTTGCTTTGCCCGTCCGTGGGGCATGAAGTCACAAGAGGTCATGTGCTTTGTCGTCGCTTGGCCGAAGTCCTCGCCGGACGGGGGTACCCCACGCTTCGGTTCGACTTCCATGGCACGGGTGACTCCGCGGGACAGAGCCAGGCAGCTTCGTTTGCGCGATGGCAGGAGGACATCGACGTCGCGATCGACGAAGTGCGCCGCCGGTCCGCCCGTACGCGGGTCGTGCTCGTGGGAGTCCGACTCGGGGGCTCGTTGGCGCTCATGCACTCCCAACGGTCGGTGGGGTCGTTGCCGGACGCGAGTCTGAAGGTTGAGCAGGAGGCGGCGCTCTATGGCGTTACGTACCCGCCCGACTTTCTGCGCGAGCTTCGAGAACTGAGCTTCGAGCGCCTGGATCCGCTACTCGCCGAACGCATCGCGATCTTCCTCCCCTCGTCAGACCCCCTGAGTCGTACCGCGGCCACGGAGCCACTGGTGACGGATGTACAGATCGAATACCGGGAGCTCGAAGTTGCGTTGGCCGACGACTTCGGCCCTGTGGTGTGGCCGCCAGGTACCGCGCTACGACAGGTCGCCGACTGGGTAGAGGGGGCATGCGCTTGAGGGAAGAGGTCGCCGAAATCCCGGAGGGCGACGGCCTCTTCGGCATTCTGACTCACCCGGTTCGCGCACCCGATGGGGGGCTGCCGGTGTTGATTCTCCTCGATGTTGGGCTGACCTATCGGAGCGGACACGCCCGCGCGCACACCGATCTCGCACGGATCTTCGCTGGGCGTGGCTTTCGAGTCCTCCGGTTCGACTTCTCCGGCGTGGGGGATAGCCCTGTGCGACGAGATGGCCTCCCCTTCAGTGAGAGTGCCATCGAAGAGGTTCGTGCCGTCATGGATTGGCTCGAGCAGCGTCTGGGTGCCACGCGCTTCCTGGTCGCCGGAATCTGCTCGGGTGGTCGTGTCGGCTTTCGTACGGCGCTGCAAGACGAGCGCATCGTGGGCGCCGCGCTCCTCAATCCGCGTGGTCTTCAAGAGGAGGACTACACCGAGCTCCGAGAGATCGCCGAAGCCCGGGGTACACTCCGATCTCTTGCCGACTGGGGGCGTTGGAAGCGTGCCCTGACCGGGCGCACCCACTACGTCGCTGTCCTGAGGAGACTGTTCGGTGCCGCGCGCCGCCTCGCAGGGGAAGGCTCGGCCGTTCCGTCGTTGGCGGGCGAGGTGCAAGAGGGCCTAGATCGTGGCCTGCGTGTCGGGTTTTTCTTCTCCGAGCGTGAGTTCGGACGTACCTACGTTCGGCTCGCCCTGGGAGATCAGTATGAGCAGATTCTGGCCCACCCCGGAATGTTGGAGCACGTGATCGAGGGCTCTGATCACATGTTCACATGGTCTCGGCCTCGGGAAGAACTCTTCGAGTCTCTTGTGACGTGGAGCGCATATTGGGTGGGGGACGGGCGCTCATAGGTGCTGCCACAACTCTCCCCGGCAGCTTCCGATATCGCGTTCTGGCAAGAACGGCAGATCGTGCGCCCCGCCTTGGGTTTACACGGTTTCTTGCCGGAAATCGGCGACTGCTAGCTCCGAGTTGGGAGCAGGGGGGCCCCGGTTCGAGCGGAGCTTCTTCGTTCCTCTCGTGACGCGAGGTGTCCCTTTAGTTGGGCCCGTTGGCCGCCGCGGATCCGATCCGCGGCGGCCTCCTTCGTCAGGTCCCGACTGACGTCAGGGACTCGGCTTGCACTCGGAGCCGCTGAACACCGAGAGGCTCCGGAACTCCATGGACAGCGCCACGGGAACTTCCGCCCCGCTCACGACGGTGAGCACCGTTCCGGTCGCCTCACCGACGACGACGTCGCCGGTGTTCTCCGTGATCGTGAGTGTGATCGGCTCGTCAGCCGTGGCGACCCACGCCCTGTCACCCTCGAGGAACGAGAACGTTGCCCCGACAGAGCCGGTCACACCGCTGGTGAGGCTTTCGGGGTACATGAAGCCGACCCCGTTGGGTCGCGTCCAGCTGACTGTCGCGGCGAACTGTCCCTGAGTCCCGAAGACGTGTGAGATCTCATCGCCGGTGAATACCTCGCCACCCAGGTCGATGCTGTAGTAGCACTCGCCCACGACGGTCACGTTCGCGAAGCCCTCCGCCGAAGGGTCTTCGACGCTCGTCGCAGTGATGAGGTAATCGCCGAGCTCCTCGGGAGCGATGAAGGATCCGTTGGAGCCGATCGTCGCCGCGCCCGGTCCGCTCACGCTCCACGTGACCGAGGGATCGGTCGCCCCCAGCACCGTCGCCACGAACTGCTGCGTGTCACCTTTCCGCATGATCTTCTGTGGAGGGTCGACGATGACCGCGACGTTGGAAAGCGTCGCCCTCCCCTCGCGCACGGGTGCCCCCGGCGTGTCCCGCGCGCCACCCGTCGCTTCCGACTTGAAGGTGACCTGCACGGGAAAACCGCTCACGGGCATCTGCGCCTGAGCGGTCCACGTGCCCTGGCCGATCTTCTCGGGACCGCTGGCCCATGTCCCGCCGGACAGTGTCCAGCTCAGATCGTCGTCGAGCGCGTTCTCCACCAGGATCTGGAAATCGACGAGTTCGTTGGGCTGCACCGTCGTCTTCGACGCCAGGACCGAGACCCCGATCGCGAGCACTTCGACGGACTCCCTGTAGAAGATCGGCGTTGCGGCACCGAAGCGGCTCGGATGCGTCGAGACGGTGAGCAGCTGCTCACCCGCGCGGACGGGGTTGTACTGCTCGGTACCGTCCACGAGCGCGATCGCGTCACCCGGTCCGAGACGCGGCTCTGACCACTCGGTACCGGAGATGTCGTTGTCCGGCCATACCTCGGGAGGGATCTCGACGAGCCCGTTCGAATTGGCGGCGAGCTGACCCAGTCCCTGATCGCGAACGAAGCCACCGACGTCCTGCGCGAGGTTCGCTTCGGCTCCGATCCGATTCACCCAGCCCTTGTACGCGCCGGCTCCTCCGGCGATCTGGAGCAGCAGGTCCACGGCCGCCTTGTCGAGGGACCAGCCTTCACTCTGCGCACTCACGCGCACGTTCGACCACGTACCTGGCCCCGGACGATCCTCCTCGAACGCGGCAATGTCGATGTCGAAGAGCAGGGAGCCCGGAACGAACTCCTTCGGAAGAAGCTTGCTCACGCCCTCCAGGTACGTCTGGTACGCCCAGAGCGCCGTTCCGAGCGCCGCAGCAGCCACTGTCCCGGCTGGACCCGCGACCACGCCCGCGGCACCCAGAGCGAAGCCATACCCCGTCAGAAGCTGACCCGTGGCGCTGTTCGGATCGATCTCGTCTGCGGCTGCCCAGGCCTCTTCCATCTGTGTATCGAGCTCAGCAGCAGACAGGCTCCCGGCCCGCTGTGGACCCGGCGTCGCCGAAGCCGGGAGGCTCGACGAGGGTGACGGAGTACGCAGGGCTCCGAGCACACCCGAGACCGCATCGAGCGCGCCACCCGCCGCCGTATAGCTGTCCAGCAGGCCCACATCGATACCTCCGGCCCCGAAGTACGGGTCGAACGCGGTACTTCCCTCCGCGAGGGCTCGCAGATCGGCTGGGTTGTCGGGGCTCGCGACGATCGACTGCACGAGGGCCAGAGGCACGAGTTCGGGCGCGAGTTCGGTGTCCCAGTCGGCTGCGAGCACCTCGGCCGCAGAGGTGCCGGCGGCGGCGAAACGGAGATCCAGAATCGCCTGGAGCGAGTCGAGTAACTCGACGAACGCGCCAGGAGCGGAGGGGAGCGGCTCGAGCGTCAACGTCGCAGGACGGGTGACGAAGCCACCGTCGCCACGGACTCGAAGCTCCACCGGTCCCCCGCCAGTCTCTTCGGTGGGGTGGGTAGGAATCCATACGCGGTACCCGCCGGCGCCGAGCGGAAGGAGGGGCAGCGTGTAGTTCCCGGACGAATCGGCGACCGAAGCGTTCGGCGCGGCCAGCTCGACGAACAGGTCCTCACGACCGGCTGGAAGCCCCGCGATATCGAGCGGTTCGAGCATCGACACATTGCTCGACGACAACGCCGGTGCGGCAACTTCCTGTACCGTGTTACCAGGCTCCTCGGGGTCCGAGTCTCCGGGATCCGCCGGCGTGGTCGGTGACTCACTCCCACCGCCGCACGCCGCGAGGAAGGTCAGGAACACGAAGGGGAGAAGTCGGATGCTGCGGCGGGTCGGGAGCATGCAGTAGGTCGGGTCGAGTCGGTTCAGGTCCGGCAGGGCTCGGAAGGGCCGGGCCGGAGATGCAGAGAGACAGCTCATGCATCCAGAGAACAGAGCGTGAACCGACCCTGGAACACGCCATGCAGGCTTCACCGGGGAAAACACAGCCCGCCCGTCCTAGTGGAAGGCCCTGCAGCTCGACTCGATGCCTGCTGGGCGCTGTCATTCGGTAGGCACCCACCGGTGCCGGCTACATCGACATCACTCTGGAACCTCGGGCGCCGGCACCGCACGAATGACATCCACCGCGAGCCGATACCGCTCAAGCCTCTTCCGGGCCGCATCGTCGACCGCCTCCAGCCGCGATACGTCCATATTGTCGTCCAGGTCTGCGAGCTTCACTTCTCGCCCGAGCGGGTGCGCCGCTGCCCGACGGCAGAAGGCCAGGTAGCGATCGTTCTCGGGCCCTTTGTCCTCCGGGAGCTTGGTTACGGAGGCGACTCCTTCCACGACGTCGGTGGGGAAGCCTTCGGCCTCCAGCCGCTCCAACGTCCAGTCGGTGTCTTCGATGAGGTCGTGTAGGATTCCGACCATGCGTGCCCGTATGGAGTCGCAGGCGGCCATCACGCGTAGCGGGTGCAGGATGTAGGGCGCGCCGGCTTTGTCTCGCTGTCCGCGATGCGCTTCGACGGCGATCTCGATGGCGCGCTCGAGCAGACGAGCATCCAATGCCTTGAC
>JBDGVS010000234.1:0-7074 GCA_039585535.1 Gemmatimonadota bacterium
TGATTTGCATATACACCATCGACCGGTCGGCACTCTCGAGTCCGTTCCGAGCGATGAGCTGTCTGTGCATTTCATCGAGCACCGAGGTATCGAAGTCGATCCTCATCCAGCACAGTCCGCGCATGAGCCGGGCCAGATGGCCCTCGAATCCGAAAGGCACCCCACCGTAGAACGGAGTGACTTCATACAGCCCGTCGCCGAGCAGGAAGCCCCGGTCATCGGGAGAGATGAAGGCCTGTTCCTTGGGGAGGTACTCACCGTTCAGGTATACGATGCTCATGGCTATCGGCTGGTAGAGTTGGAGTCGATCGGGTGGAGCGAACCAGACCTCACCCGCACGGCAAAGATGATGCGGCGTGCAGCTGTTGGGGAGGCCGGAGGGAGGGCGGCCGGCAGGCCCCGCGACGCTCGGCCGCTCGCGTTGCTCGCTACGGACGCTTCGCGTCCAATCCTCGCCCTGCGGGGCCTGCCGGCCGCCCCCACCCACCCGTCTTACATGACCAAGAAGGGAAAACGCTCGCGAGGCCCGTGCGTGACCCATGGGGCGTGGAACAAGCGAAGCGAGTACCACGACCCATGCCCGAACGGAAAAGGGGGAGGTCCCAATGGACCTCCCCCCCACGCCCCAAGACGCCGGCTGACCGCTCGTGGCGGGTGGCCTCGCCACCCTCAACGTGAGGATCGGACGCGCAGCGTCCGCAGCGAAGCGCCGAACGGGGAGGGTGGCGAGGCCACCCGCCCCCACTCGTCAGTTGTCCGTCGACCGCCCTTCGAGCTTATCGAACTCGGCCAGCAACTGTGCCTCCGGAATCTTCTCGGCCTCGGCCTCGCTGACTTCCTCGACCTGAGCATCCTGTACGGACGGCGCCTCAGCAGCCGGAGCGTCGGGAGCCTCGAGCTGGCGCGGAGCCTCTGCTGCCGGCGCCGCGATCAGACCCATCTCAGCCTTCAGCTGCAGGAGCTGATCCTCGACATCCGCACCACCCGGTCCGGACTCCAGACGCAGGAACTCGGATTCGAGCGTGTCTCCTCCGAGCGCCTCGGTGACCTCGGCGTGTGCCACGCTCTGGCGCTCCTCCTCCTCGATCTTGTCAGCCATCCGATTGAACGCCTCGAATGCCGAGGTGTCGGACAATCCTGACATCGTCTCGTGGATGCGACGCTGTGCCTGAGCCCGCTTCTGCTTCGCGACGAGCAGATTCCGCTTCCGCTTCGCCTCTTCGATCTTGTCGTTGAGCTGGCGGAGGGAGCCTTTGAGCTTCTCCGTCTCCGCGGCCTGGGCCTCCCAGGTCTGCTGGAGAATCTGCGCGCGCTCGGCGTGCTCTTGCTGCCGGACCAGGGCCTGCTTCGCCAGGTCGTCCTTGCCTTCCCTCACCGCCAGCATCGCACGGTGCTGCCAGTCACGCTGCTGTTTGACCTCGGCCTCGAGCTGTGACTTCAGCTTCCGTTCGTCGGCAATGGCGGCCGCGACTTCTCGCTTTGCCTTCCCCAACTGTTCACGCATATCGAGGATGATCTGATTGAGCATCTTCTCCGGGTTCTCAGCCTTGGAGATCAGATCATTGATGTTCGACTTGATGACCGTCGAAAGCTTCGTGAAGATGCCCATTCTCAGCCCTCCGCCCCGTTCGTGCTGACTCCAGAGAGCCCGCGAATCGTGTCCATGTGAGTAGCGGCCGCGAGGGTGATCGACTCGATCGAAGCCCGCAGCTCGTGGAAGTCCAGTGTTTCCAGTTCGAGCGTGTCGCTCAGGATCAGGTCGCCATCTTCGATCCCGTACGCCCCATGGACGACCTCGGTCGCATTGAGTTCCAGGAGTGTCCGATACAGCTGCCTGCTCGAGTCGGTCTCGGCTGGCATATCCATGACCTTCATTCGGATCAGGAGAAGACTGTCCGTGTGGTGGACGACGACAGGAGCGCTCTCATCCTCGCTCCGTGTGAGGTACATCCCCGGGTCGACCTCTTCGTAGTTCAGGTCCATCCGAATCAGGAAGCTCTCGAGATCTTCTCGGCTAACCATGACGGTCTCCGTATGTGAGGCTGCGATGCAGCGAAATGCCTGGGTCTTCGAGATCCCTACGGCCGCGTAGGAACGCTGGTTTCCCGCAGAGATGTAAGGTAAACGCTCTCCGCCGATCCGCTACGATGAAAGCAGCGGTGCGAGGTGCACTCCTGTATAAGACGCATCATGGGCCGCAACGGTTTCCGGCGTCCCTTCCACCAGGATACGTCCGCCCTCGCCGCCACCTTCAGGACCGAGGTCGATAACCCAGTCGGCGGTCTTCACCACGTCGAGATTGTGCTCGATCACGACGACGGTATTTCCGCGGTCGACCAGACGGTGCAGCACATCGAGGAGTACGCGTACATCCTCGAAGTGAAGGCCTGTCGTCGGCTCGTCCAGGATATAGAGCGTGTTGCCCGTCGCCCGCTTCGAGAGTTCCGTCGCAAGCTTCACGCGCTGCGCCTCTCCGCCCGAAAGTGTGGTAGCAGACTGCCCGAGATGCACATACCCGAGACCCACGTCATTGAGTGTCTGGAGCTTCTGCTTGATGCGAGGCACGGCATCAAAGAATTCAAGAGCATCCTCGACCGTGAGATCGAGGACATCGGCGATGTTCTTGCCCTTGTAGTAGACGTCGAGCGTCTCGCGGTTGTAGCGCCGACCCCGGCAGATGTCACAGGGGACGTACACGTCCGGCAGGAAGTGCATCTCGATCTTGACCAGACCGTCACCCTGGCACGACTCACACCGCCCGCCCTTTACGTTGAACGAGAAGCGTCCCGCGCCGTAGCCACGCATCTGCGATTCCGGAAGATTCGCAAAGAGGTCGCGGATCGGTGTAAACAGGCCAGTGTAGGTGGCCGGGTTCGACCGCGGGGTCCGACCGATCGGAGACTGGTCGACATCGATGACCTTGTCGATGAGTTCGAGTCCGTCGATTCCGTCGTGCTCTTCGGCGACGACCTTGCTCCGATAGAAGTGCTTCGCGAGGGCGTGGTAGAGCGTGCCGTTCACGAGCGTCGACTTCCCGGATCCGCTGACACCGGTCACACACAGGAAGGTGCCTAGTGGGAAGCGTGCTTCCACATTCTGAAGATTGTGTCCCCGCGCGCCACGCACGACCACGGCGCGATTCGGATCGATGGGCCGGCGCTGTGCCGGCACCTCGATCGCGCGCTCACCGCGAAGGTAGGCACCCGTGAGGGACTCCTCCGACGCGAGCAGGTCCTCCAGCGTTCCGGCCGCGACAATCTCCCCGCCATGCCGTCCCGCGCCTGGCCCGAGATCGACGACGTAGTCCGCCATCCGAATGGTCTCTTCGTCGTGCTCGACGACAATGACCGTGTTCCCCAGGTCGCGCAGGCGCTCCAGCGTGCTCAGGAGTCGCTGGTTGTCACGCTGATGGAGCCCGATGGACGGCTCATCGAGGATGTACAGGACACCGACGAGTCGCGAGCCGATCTGGGTCGCCAGACGGATGCGCTGGGCCTCGCCACCCGACAGCGTTCCGGCCCCGCGACCAAGCGTCAGATACTCTAGTCCGACATCACGCAGGAAGTGCAGGCGCTCGCCGACCTCCTTGAGAATCGGTCCGGCGATCTCGGCAGAGAGCGCCTCCGGAGCCTTGGCGCTCTTCGCCTTGCCCTTCCCGGTACTCGGGGATCCCTCCACCACAGTGAGCGCCCCGAAGAAGTCCGCCGCCTGCGCAATGGACATGTCGACCACATCACCCAGGGACCGGCCGCCGATCGTGACGGCGCGCGACGCGATTCGGAGCCGACTTCCACTGCACGCGGTACACGGTAGCGTCGACATGTACTCGTCCAGCTGGTTGCGGACCGTCTCTGACTGCGTCTCGCGGTACCGGCGTTCGACGTTGGCCAGGACCCCTTCCCAGTGGTCCTCGTAGTGGCCGTCGAACTTCCCGGCTCCGGACTTGTAGGGGAAGCGGATCTTCATGCCGCCGGAGCCATGAATGATGGCCTGTTTGGCTTCCTGATCCAGCTTCGACCAGGGGGTGTTCGGATCGAACTCGTACGCTTCGGAAAGCCCGGCAATAACGGATCGGCGCAGGTGCCCGGACGGATCGCCCCACGGAAGGATCACGCCCTCGAGAATGGTGAGGCTCGGGTCTGCCGTGAGAAGGCCTGGATTGACCTCCTTCCGTGTTCCCAGTCCGTCGCACTCCTCACACGCGCCGTACGGCGAGTTGAAGGAGAACTGACGGGGCTCGAGCTCAGCCATGCTTGTCCCACAGCTGTCACAGGAGTAGTGCTCGCTGAAAATGTGGGGCACGGGATCACCCTTGCCGTGCTCCAGCACCTCGATGACGCCGTCGCCGGTGCGCAGGGCCGTCTCGACGGAGTCCGCGATCCGATCACGATCCCGCTTCCGCACGACGAGCCGGTCGACGACGACCGCAATGTCGTGGTTCTCGTACCGGTTGAGCGCAGGTGGCTCGGTCAGGTCGTACGTCTCGCCGTTCACCCGGACCCGGACAAATCCTTCCTTCCGCGCCTTCTCGAAGAGTTCACGGAACTCTCCCTTCCGACCTCGAATGAGGGGGGCCAGCACTTCCACCCGGACGCCCTCTCCGATGCCGAGCATCCGATCGACGATCTGACTGGCGGATTGCCTGATGACCGGCTCACCGCAATTCGGGCAGTGCGGCGTCCCCGCCCGTGCCCAGAGAAGTCTCAGGTAGTCATAAATCTCGTGGAACGCGGATTGCGACTGACCGTCTTCTGCTCGATCGAGATGGCGGGAGAAAGCCCTTCGATCGCATCGACGTCGGGCTTCTCCATGAGCCCGAGGAACTGCCGAGCATAGGCAGAGAGGGACTCGACGTACCGTCGCTGCCCCTCGGCATAGATCGTATCGAAGGCGAGAGAGGACTTTCCGGACCCCGAAAGGCCCGTAATTACGACGAGCCGCTCTCGCGGTAGCTCGACGTCGATGTCCTTGAGGTTGTGCTCGCGCGCTCCGCGCACGATGAGCTTCTCGCGGGCACGGCCGTTTGCGGGCGGCACCGAAGTGGAAGTCATCTCGGGAGCGGTTGATTTAGGCATAGCCCGGAATACTAATCACGACGACCAGATACGCTCAATCCGGAGCCCGTCCGGAGCGGAGAGGGCGGTCGTCAGAGCTCCACACGATCGAGCGCGTCGATTCGATCTTCCGTCGGCGGGTGCGTGCGGAAGAGACCGGTAAACATGGTTCCTTTCCCGGAGGAGAAGGGATTGATGATCGCCATGTGGGCAGCTGCCGGATTCACCTGCATCGGGATCTGCTGAGCCGTCGCCTCGATCCGACGAAGGGCGCTCTGTAGCCCACTCCGGTCGCCGACGATGCGGGCAGCCGTGGCATCTGCCTGGAACTCGTTTTGGCGACTGATCGCCATCTGCACGATGGCGGCAGCGAGCGGAGCGACGATCGCCATCATCAGGAGTACGATCGGGTTCCCCCTGCTGTCATCACGCCCGGTGCCCAGGATCACGCCCCACTTCGCGATGGACGCCAACAGTCCGATCGCGCCGGCCATGCCGGCAGCGAGCGTCCCTACGAGCATATGCCGGTGCTTGATGTGGGCCAGCTCGTGCGCGATCACCCCTTCGAGCTCACGTGCGTTCAACGCGTTCATGAGACCCAGCGTCACGCACACCACCGCATGCTCCGGATTGCGGCCGGTAGCAAAGGCGTTCGGTTGCTGCTGCGGAGCGAGCGCCACGGTCGGCATCGGCAGCTCGGCGTTCTGCCGAAGCCGGTCAACCATACGATAGAGGTCCGGCGCATCCTCGGGACCGATGATCTGAGCCTTGTACATGCGCAGGACCGCCCGGTCGCTGAACCAGTACGTGCCGAAGTTCATGACCATCGCGATGACAAAAAAGAGGCTCGCCATGGACGAACCGCCCATGTATTGGCCAAACGCGACGAAGATGAGTGTCATCCCGGTCATGAGGCCAAAAACCTTGGCAATCTGCATTTCAATACACCTAGAAGTCAGGTTGTGGGCCGGAGCCGTATCCCCACTCTCGGAAGAGGAACACTCCGTATACCCGCTCATTCTGAGGCCCGGGTGACGAGCCCAGAAGTGCGTTGCTGCTCCGAAGAAACCGATCTTCGAAGAAGACCTCGGAGTTGTAGTCGTCGGTCAGCGCCCACTCTACCCGGATACCCGCCACGTTGTTCTGGTCCTGTGGTCCGGTATCGAAAGGCCGCAGCACCATGACCAGAAAAAGGTCGTCGCCCACGTAGCGACCGAGCTCGACCTGGGTGTCGCCAACGAAGCTGCCTGCGCCGAGCGACTGTGCTGCTGCCCCCTGCTGGATCGACACGTAGTCGAGACTCAGTGCCCCCAGTTCCTGCGCGATCGCGGTGCCGAACTGGTTCGCGAAGGCGCCGCCGATGAAGGTGGCCGCACCCTGAGCGACCGTCCCGATCCCACGGGTGCTTCCGAACTGGTTACGCCCCGATCCTCCGAGCGCTCCACTCGGTTGACCGAAGACGAGGTACGACACGAGGTCTTCCTCGGCGAGGCCCGTCTCCTCGGTGGTCAGGGTAACCACCGGGCGAAGTAGCGACCCACCAACGTCTGCCTGAACGCGGAACGGCGCATCGTTCGGACGGCGGATCCGGGTCGACGCCTGAATGCTGAGATCCGGGTTCATCCCGGGGCGTCCAATGAAGTTCACCGTCCCATCATTGAGTTCGAACGATCGTCCGAGAACCCGGTGGGACCCGCGAAGCGCCTGGAGCGCGCCGATCAGAACGAAGTCGTCCGCCGATCGGTCGTACAACACGACCAGATCTCCCACCAACTCTGCATTGGTGTCGATGGAGCGAAGCCAGTTACCCCTGGGCACGGACAGATCGACGTCTACTCGAAGATTGTCGAAAAACGGATTCGACAATCCCGCGAAGAGCGGCTGCGAAATGAGTGCGGTTGTGTCGACAGCCAGGCCCTCATCGAACATGAATGCGTCCGCCAGGTTCACAACCCCGGACGCACGCTGCAGCTCGTCCACATAGATCGTGCCCGCGTCGAGCACGAGCGAGCCCTGTGCC
>JBDGVS010000235.1:0-4694 GCA_039585535.1 Gemmatimonadota bacterium
ACTACGGCGACGTGCTGCGCTATCAGAACGAAGTGCTCGGCATGGTCGAGTTGAACAAGGATCTCGACGGCTACCACGACGACTACTACATCACGTCGCTCATCATGAATGACAGCCCGGACCATGTGCGGCTGCCTCAGCGTCAGGCGGTGTCGCTGGACCACATCAACAGCCTGCACATCGACGAGGATGAGGCTCTGGGGATCGGTAAGAAAATCGCTCAGTTCCGCGCGGACGTGACAGTCGCTGCGATTCAGGAGTTGCGCGCCGGGGGCTGAGCCCGACGGGGTCACATGGACTCCCAGCTATCGATTGAAAACGGGGGGCGTCCGCAGCGGACGCCCCCCGTTTTGCGTCACCAGGGCCTCGTACCCAACGCGCACCGCGCCAGTACGGCTTTCCTGTCGAACGCCCCCCGCGGCAGATCACCCCCTCGCGGTGGGTTGTGGCAAGCTCCTTGCAAACTGCTGTAGCGCCCCCGTGACGTGAGTCGGAGCAGCTATGCGTCCATACGCGAGAGAAGTGACTCCAGAGCGACCCCACCGGGCCCTCCGGGTGATGAAGTTCGGAGGGTCCTCGGTTACTGGCGCGGATCGCATCGATGCGATCGTGAAGGTGACCACGGAGCGCTCACGCTCTCGCCGTGTGGTGCTCGTGGTTTCAGCGTTTGCCGATGTGACCGCCACCCTGGAAGGAATCGCGATTGCTTCTGCCCGCGACGGTGTTGTGCCGGATGACTTCAGCCGGCTGAGAGCGTATCACCGCCAGGCTGTCGGGAAGATGACGGCGTCGGGGGCGACGATTCGCTCGACGGTGGAACGTCTCTTGAGGGAATGCGAGGGCGTTTTGGGTCGCGTGGCGTCGAGACGTGCGTGTTCCCCGGCGGAGTTGGACACCATCCTGTCCTTCGGTGAGCGCCTGTCGTCGGAGATCATTGCGGCCGGGTTGATCCAGCGGGGTGTCCATGCTGTTCCGGTGGATGCCGGAGCGCTGATCGTGACCGACGCGACTCACGGAGACGCCCGGGCTGACCTCGACGCCACGAGCGAACGTGTCCAGGCCGCGATGCCGCGGGAGCCCGCAGTTCCGGTCGTCACTGGCTTCATCGGCGCTACCTCGACGGGAGTCCGCACCACCCTCGGCAGGGAGGGCTCCGACTACAGTGCGGCGATTCTCGCTGTTTGCCTGGAGGCAGACGGTGTCGAGATCTGGACCGACGTGGATGGAGTCATGACGGCTGACCCGCGGGTCGTACCCGAGGCGCTTCCACTGCGGGAGTTGAGCTATCAAGAGCTCTTCGATCTCACCAGCTGGGGGGCCAAGGTCGTGCATCCGAAGACTGTGCGTCCTTTGCACGAAGCCGGGATCCCCCTCGAGATCAAGAACACGACTTCTCCCTCGGACCCAGGCACGCGAATCCACGTCGGTGCGACCGGTGCGACCGGTGGCCCACTAGGGGTGACTCGGCTCGACGTTGCTGCACTCCGTTCGCCTGGGCATGGCACCCCGTCCACAGGCGAGGCTCGAGCGCAACTCGAGACCCTGATAGGCGAGATTGAAGCGACCGGACGCGACAGTGCGATCATCACCGTCGTTCACCGCCGTGGAGCAGTGACGGATCGCGCGGCTGATACCATCGCCGACTCGCTAAGACAGAAAGGGATTTTCGTGGCAGGAATATCCGAAGGGGCGAACCACGCCACAGTGTCGCTCGGTGTAGCATGTGAGCACGCCGATCTCGCCATGAACGCTGTGCACCGGACCGTCTTCAGCTCGAGACCGAAGGCCTCCGCGAATGCGTGACGTCGTTGCCCTCACGGAGGAGCTCGTCGAGATCCCGTCTGTCTCGGGGGATGAGAGCGCCGTTGTCGAGCGTGTCAGTGATCTGTTGGCCTCGACCGGCTGGACCGTCCGGCGACAGGAGGTGACACCCGGCCGGGACAACCTCTGGGCTTCGCGGGGCCGCGGGCATGTCACACTCTCGACTCACCTCGACACGGTGCCTCCTCATCTCCCGTTTCGGCACGAGGGCGATCGTCTGTACGGGCGGGGGACGTGCGATGCGAAGGGAATCGCTGCGGCCATGATCTGCGCCGCCGAGCGCCTGGTCGCAGAAGGAGAAGACCGTGTGGATCTCCTGTTCGTCGTCGGGGAGGAAGCCGGCTCCGACGGGGCCCGCGCTGCGAACGAACTACCGGCCACGAGCTTTGCGATCATCAACGGCGAACCTACGGAGGGTGTGCTGGCAACCAACTCCAAGGGATCGCTTCGGGTGCTGGTGGAGACCTCGGGCACGGCGGGTCATTCCGCCTATCCGGAACGGGGCGAATCGGCGATCGACACGATGGTCTCTCTGTTGGCCGAACTCGTCAGTGTCGACTTCCCGACGGATCCCGAAGCGGGGGACACGACGGTCAACGTGGGCACCATCAGGGGTGGCGTCGCAGCCAACGTGCTCGCCGAACAGTGTACGGCGGAGCTGCTGATACGCCTCGTTGGTGACTCCGAAGTCGTGAAGCGCTCGCTCGATGAGTGGGCGGGCGGCCGTGCGACGCTTCGGTATGGTGCGGCTGTGCCTCCCGCACGCTTTCACACACTACCCGGCTTCGATATCGGTCCGGTGTCGTTCACCACCGATGCGCCACTTCTCGACCGGTGGGGGGATGCTGTGCTGCTCTTCGGCCCTGGATCGATCCATCAGGCGCATCGACCCGAGGAGTACGTCGGCGTCGAGGAGCTGCGAGAGAGTGTGGATACGTACGCTCGCCTGGTGCGGGCCCTCCTCGACGAGCGGGGCCTCTGATGGGTCGCATTCCAGTCGCCGTATTGGGCGGCACAGGCACCGTGGGCCAGACGTTTGTTCGGCTCCTCGCCGAGCATCCGATCTTCCGCGTGGCCGAGATCGCCGCGTCCGAGCGCTCAGCCGGTCGCTGCTACGGTGACGTCGTTCGTTGGCATGAAGGGGAGTGCCCTGCCGACGTCGCCGCACTCACCGTGCAATCCGTGCACCCGGATCAGGTCGAGTCCCCGGTGGTCTTCTCGGCCCTCGACGCCTCCGTCGCGGGAGAGGTGGAGGAGACCTTCGCGCGAGCCGGGAGGGTCGTCCTGAGCAATGCCCGCAATCACCGGATGGATGAGGCTGTTCCGCTCGTCGTGGCGGAGGTGAATGCACAGCACCTTCGGCTCATCGAGAGGCAACGGGATCTGCGAGGGTGGAGCGGTGCAATCGTGGCGAATCCCAACTGTGCTGCGACGGTAGCGGCGCTGGCGCTCGCACCTCTGCACGAGGCGTTCGGGGTGCGCAGTGCGTTCGTCACGACGTTGCAGGCCGTGTCGGGGGCCGGGTACCCCGGGGTCCCGTCGTTGGACATCCTCGGCAACGTGATTCCAGAGATCGGTGGGGAAGAGGAGAAGATCGAGACGGAGCTACACAAGATCCTGGGCGGGTTCGACGGGACCACGATCTCGAGCGCGACGTTTCCCGTGAGCGCGCACGCCAATCGGGTTCCGGTAGAGCACGGACACACCGTCTGCCTGACCATCGGACTCGATCGCCCGGCCTCTCCGGAGGAGGCCGCAGCCGTCATGGAGGCGTGGCGCGGTGACTCGGCATGTGCGGGACTTCCGTCGGCCCCGTCCCACCCGGTCATCGTACGACGGGAGGCGAACCGCCCTCAGCCGCGCCGCGATGTCGACGCGGGTGCCGGCATGAGTGTGGTGGTCGGGCGCATACGTCCCGACGCCGTACTGGATCTCCGATTGGTTGCGTTGGGACACAACACCATCCGCGGCGCGGCCGGCGGCTCGGTCCTCAATGGGGAGGTCATGGTAAAGCTCGGCATGATTCCGCGCCCATGACCGAGGCACCCCTTCGCATCGCGATCATCGGCGACGGGCTCATGGGCCGGTCCATCGAAGCCGAGGCCCGTGAGCTCGGGTGGTCCATCGCGGGCGTGCTCGGACGGGCGACTATGCGTGATGAACCGGACACAGCGACCGAGGTATTGAGAAACTGCGACGTTGCGCTCGAGTTCAGCACGCCGGAATCGGCGCGGGAGAACATTCGCCGGTGCCTGGCTGCCGATTGTCCTGTCGTCGTCGGCACTACGGGGTGGCACGATGACCTTCCGGCGGTCTCTGTAATCGTCGAGGAGCGGGGTGGGGCGTTGCTTTGGGCCGCGAACTTCTCCGTCGGTGTCGCGCTTCTTTCGCAGCTCGTGAAGCGAGCCGGTGCCCTGGTGGCGGGGTTGGAGGACTTCGATGTGCGCCTCGTCGAAACACATCATGTGGGGAAGCGGGACGCTCCGTCCGGCACTGCGCTGGAACTGGCGCGGCACACGGCGAAGGGTCTCGGTCGTGACGTGCCGATTACGTCGGTGCGGGAGGGCGAGGTGCCGGGTACGCACGAAGTGATTCTGGAGAGTGCCTTCGAGACGATCACGCTGGCGCACGAAGCGCGAGACCGCCGTGTCTTCGCACGCGGGGCGCTCGTGGCCGCTCGTTGGCTGCGGGGCCGGACGGGCATCTACACCATGGATGATGTATTCGAATTGGGGGACGGATGAGTGAGGTTGGACTACGAGGATGCGGGACCGCCCTGGTCACGCCCTTCGACGCACTGGGACAGCTGGACGAAGCGGCGCTTCGGGCGTTGGTCGATTGGCAGATCGAGCAAGGCGTTCACTTCCTCGTTC
>JBDGVS010000236.1:0-4628 GCA_039585535.1 Gemmatimonadota bacterium
TACCCAGGCGGCGACTGTAGTGCCGTACCGCACCGTCTTCACGCGCCGATGCCGAGGCCGTGATCAACTCAGAGACGTGCTCCACCGTGGGCTCGTACACCCAGTCGAGGACCACGAGTTCGGTGCTGAGGTCCAGGACCTTCACGCTTCCGCTGCCAAGGTCCACCACCTCTGCGCTCGAGGCGAAGCGGCCCTCGACAACCAGGGCGAGCCCGATGTCTTCGATTCGCCCGCCGAGCGTATCCATCTCGTGCAGGTCTCGGTACTGAACCACAGCTCGAGTCAGCGGTAACTCGCAGGTTCCTGGGACATCGCCCATCGCCTCGGGGCGAGCATCTGCGGTGACGTTGAGGTGCATAAACAGCCTCTCCGGGCAGTGCGCACGGACCACGCCGTGCGACCAAGAGCGTCCCGACCCTGGGGTCGAGGACGCTCTCTATTTCCGTGAAACATCCAGGCCATTTCCACAGCCGGGGATGAAGGGGGATTAACACGATAACCATCTGTTTACAGGCACTGCAAGTAAAAACGCAGCTCACGACAATCGTCTTGCAGTGCCACAAAAAGGCCGACATCTTCCCCCTAACTCGCCTTCCTCCTTGGACATCCCCCCTGTCGCCGGAGGCCCTCCACCCCGTGACGATGCTGGACGAACGTCGGCGTTCGGTCGCCTTCCTCGAAGATGGAGATGACCGTTGGGCCTGTTTTCTGGTCACGTTCCCCTCGGAGCAGAACCGGTGGCACGGCTACTTCTCGTTCCGACCGGGACACAGCGAGGTGCCCGAAGACGAGGTGCGCACCACGGACATCTTCGTCGAAGCATCGGAAGCGGAAGTCCACGAAAAGGCACGTGGGTTGGGACGGCCCCTGCTCCGTGGGCTTCTCGACTCGGCCATTCACACCAGCGCACGCAAGGCCCCCGCACCGCACCTCCGCGGACGATTCCGCTCACTCCTCGCGGCCAACTCGGTCGAGATCTCGGGAGAGTGGACGGAGGGTGAGCTTCCCGTAAGCGACGTCCAGCTGGACCGGCTCCGCTCACTCTATGAGTCGTACCGTCTGGACCAGGTGGCGCACCTGATCTGCCTCGTCGAGCCCGACGCATTCGACGCCGTGGTCGATACAATCCTCGAGGGCGAGAGTATCGACTTCAGGGCCAGCGACCGCGTTCAGTTCGCGCGCATGGTGGTCGATCACATCGAAGGACTCCTGCCTCTGCCCGACTTTGAGACATGGGCGAGGGACTTCCTCGACCACCGTGAAGCGTACCGACTCTATGCGCACACACTCCATCGCGAACGCCGCCTCCCCTGACCTACTCGCTCGCGGTGTCGAGGCCGTTGCCCTACTAAGGGGACCGATTTAGCTTTTCATGCTCTACAGTCGGATCTGCTAAAGGACGTGATCGTCTTGGAAATCATCGTTCAGGACAACGAGAGTCTCGACCGCGCACTGCGCCGCTTCAAGCGGAAGGTGCAGCGCTCCGGACTATATTCGGAGCTGAGGAAGCGCCGGTACTACGAGAAGCCGAGCGCACAGCGCAAACGCAAGAAGGAAGCGGCCATCCGTCGCGAGCGTAGGCGTCAGCGTCGCAAGGGGCCCCGAGCGCTCTAAGCGCGCGCTCCGAGATCTTCCGAGACGGTCCTCCCCTCGAGGGGAGGGCCGTTTTTTTTGGGCGTCAGGCAGCCCGATTCCGAAAGAGGTCGTCGAGCGTCGACCAGGCCTCACGATCATCCGCCGAGAGATGCTGCCACGTGAAGGTGATCAGCAGACGGCGCCAACCGGTGAGTGTCCGCACCTCTGTAGGGGTCATGGAGCTGACGCTCCAGAGCATTCGACAGAGATTACCGTCCGAGGTGAAGCCCAACCTCCGCGCTGCAGCCGCCACCGTGACGGTGCGGTCGGACAGCAGGCTCGCGACGGCAAGAACCCGGAACCACCGCAGATACGTCGTCGGCGTCGTCAATCCGCGTCGCCGAAAACGGGCCTTGAGCGCACCACGAGTAGAACCACACGCCTCCGCGACCGGATGCAGTGAGCGGTAGTGCCACGGAAACTCCATCACCCGGCGCGCGAAGCCCGTCAGGGGAAGCGGCAAACGCCCCCCAGCCGCACGGGACACGTCCGCGAGGGCCTGGTCTACGGCCGTCCGACGCTCCGCGCGTTGTTCGATGACATGAGAAAGCTGACCACTCAGATGGTCAAGCCGAGTCGGAGGCAGGTCCATCGCTCGACGACTCGCCTCCCATGCACGAAGCGTGTCCGGCTCGATGTCGAGAACCCGAACCTTCGGTGAGGGCGGGCGCCACCCGCCTCCATGCTCACGGATCACCAAACGCGGGAAGCCGAACTCGATGGCCTCATACGTCAGTGGACCCGTCACGACGTCCTCCTCCGGGCTGCACGCCCGCAGGGCAGCACGGCGAAGCGTGGGGTCGACGACCTGGACAACGATCATTCGAGGCGCGGCGTGGGGACGGGGAACGAATCGTGAATGTGGGGGCGCATGCGAAACGGCGACACCCCAATGAGGTGCCGCCGCTTCAGGCCCATGTGCCGACCTCGCTTCGAGGTCAGATCGGCAAGGCTACCGGCTCGTCTCCGGACCAATCGTAGAAGCCCTTGCCACTCTTTCGCCCGTAGCGACCAAGCGCAACGATGCGTTTGAGGAGCGGAGGAGGCGCGTAGCGCTCCTCGCGATACTCATCGAACATGATCTCACTGATCTTGTAGAGCGTATCGATTCCGACGAAGTCACAAAGAAGGAACGGCCCCATCGGGTACCCGCACCCGAGTGTCATCCCCGTGTCGATGTCTTCCACACTGGCGACGCCGCGCTCGAGCTGGCGGATGGCGTCGAGCATGTATGGCACCAGGAGCAGATTCACCACGAAGCCCGAGTTGTCCTTGGCAGCGATCGGAACCTTCCCGACAGCCTTGGAAAACGCGAAGGCTCGGTCGAACGTTTCGTCGCTGGTCGCGATGGTGCGGACGACCTCTACCAGCTTCATCACCGGCACCGGATTGAAGAAGTGCAGCCCGACGAATCGGTCGGGACGCTCGGTTGCCGCCGCCATGTCCGTAATCGTGAGCGAGCTGGTGTTCGACGCGAAGATCGTATTCTCTCCGCAGAGCCCATCAAGCTCACCGAAGAGCGCGTGCTTCGCATCGAGCTCTTCAACGATCGCCTCGATGACGAGATCGCAGTCGGCGAGATCCGACACCTGGGTGGTGAAGGAGAGACGTGCCCAGGCCGCGTCGCGGTCCTCGGCAGACAGCTTCTCCCTCTCGACGGCCTTGTCCAGCGACCGGCGAATCCGCTTCTGACCGGCGGCCAGGAAGTCTTCGTTGACTTCCCGCACTTTCACGTCGAATCCACTCTTCGCGGCGATCTCGGCGATACCACTGCCCATGAGCCCGCACCCGACCACTCCTACCGTACTGATGTCCACACTACCTCCATATCGTTTTCGTTCGATTCGATGACATCTAGTCCTGATCCGTCGCCCTGAGATCGCGGGCGACCCCATGGAAGTGCCTCTTCACCCAACGCCGCCACGAAGCGGGCGGCGGCTCCAGGGACATACCCTGCTCGAGCGCATCGAGCACCCCCTCCACCTCTGTACGCACGTCAAACACCTGCTTCCTGTGGGTGTGTCCGACCATCATGGCCACACCCGTCGACACGCCCCCACCGACCAGAAGACCCGCCGCAATGCCGAGCGCGAGCGGCGCAGCCGAGGCTACGACCATTCCGGCTACCACACCGGTGGCCGCACCCGACGCTCCGCCACCAAGGAACGCACCCGCGATGTTCTCGTTCCTGCTTCCCGGGTCGACTAGAAACTCGACCAAAGTACGATCGTCGTCGACCCGATCGAGCCGCACCTCGACAGACTTTGCCGACGCGACGTAGTACTTCCGCGAACTGAAGCTCGCAGCCCGTGCGAGTTGTGACGTCCAGTCGACCGCGGGCCGATACTGGAGGATCTCGGCTCCCCGCCTCACCCTCTGGAGGAGCTGTGTCGCCACCAGGAATTCATCGATCTCGTTGGCGATACGGTCGGGAGAGCCCGGGACCACGCGTGAAGCCGTGACGAGCGCCGGCCCAAAGAGGCGATCGAGCCGCCCACCACCAACGGCTCCGTGCCGGACCTCGGCGAGGGCCTGACGTACGTGGGCGTCCGGCAGACCCACCTCGCCGGCGATCCGGAACACCTCTCCCTCCGGTAGCGAACCCTCGGGTCCCGTCGGGTCCGACCCGGCGAGCTCGGCCGCACGTCTGATGACGGCGTCGAATTCCCTCCGGGTCAGACTCCGGCCGGCACCCTGCTCATTCATCCTGCCTCGGTCGGCTCCCGTCAGAGCGCTTCGACGATGACCGCTCCACCCTGGCCACCACCGATGCACGCTGAACCAAGACCGTACCGAGCTCCGCGACGACGCAACTCATGCACCAGATGGATCGTGATGCGAGCGCCCGATGCCGCCAGGGGATGCGTAAGCGCGATCGCGCCGCCGTTCACGTTCGTCTTTTCCGGATCGAGTCCGAGCTCCTTCTCTACGGACTTGGACTGCGGGGCGAAGGCCTCATTGACCTCGACCAGATCCATATCGTCGAGGGTGAG
>JBDGVS010000237.1:0-4615 GCA_039585535.1 Gemmatimonadota bacterium
AGTGGTCGAGGGCTTCATCATGGGGCTTCACCGTTCGCCGCACCGCGGCTTCTCCGCGGAATACGCCGAACTCCGTGCGTACCAGCCGGGCGACGACCTTCGGTATATCGACTGGCGCATGTACGGACGCTCCGATCGATACTACGTGAAGCAGTTCGAGGAGGAGACGAATCTCCGGGCCTACCTCCTCCTCGACGTCAGCGAGTCTATGGGGTGGAGTTCCAATCCCGGCGTACAGCCGGACAAGATGTGGTACGCTCGCCACCTCGCCGCCTCACTCGCCCTCATCCTCCTGCGGCAGGGTGATGCCGTCGGCATGGCTGCGTTTCACGACCAGATCATCGATCGGGTCCAGACGCGGGGCGGACGGCGACAGTGGCATGAAGTAGCACGACGGCTTCAGGCGCTGGAGGCAGGAGGCGGGACCTCGGCTGAGAGTGCGCTACGAGAGCTCGCAATTCGCCTGCGCCGCAGAGGGCTGGTGGTGTTGTTCTCCGACCTGCTCGTAGCACGGGAAGAAACGATCACAGCACTGAAGTTCTTGAGGCACCGCGGGCACGAGGTACTCGTCTTTCACCTGGTCGATCCGGGAGAGCGCGAGCTGCCCCCGGCGTCTGAAGCGCGTTTCTTCGATCCGGAGACGAACGACGAGCTCCTCGTGAGCGTGGCAGACATCCGGTCGGAGTACCGCGAAGCAGTGCGCGAGGCGCTTGCTGAGTGGGAGCGGGATTTGAAACCGCACGGTATCGATTATCAGGTCGTCGACACCGACAGTCCGATGGCGCTCGCGCTCCGGGCCTATCTCCGCAAACGCGAGCGGCTCGGCTGACCGGATTATGGGCGATCTGAGTCCCATCTTTCTGCTCGCCGGTGCGGTGATCGCCATCCCGATCTATCTGCACCTTTTCCAGCGGCACGAGACACGCAGGGTGAGCTTCCCCGCACTGCGTTACCTCGAACGAACGGAACGAGAGCACGCGCGGCAGATCAGACTACGTCAGATTCTTCTGATGCTTGCGAGGATCGCGGTCCTCCTCCTGCTCGTGGGTGCGGGAGCCCGACTCTTCTTCTCCGGCCGCGGGGCCTCCCACCCACCGACCGCCGTTGTACTCATCCTGGACAATTCGATGAGCAGCGGGCTCGTCGTGGGTGAAGTCCGCGTCCTCGATGAACTGAAGGCTCTGGCGGTACAGACGCTGGACGCGGCGACGGCGGAGGATCGCTTCTGGGTCATCCGCGCCGGGGAGCCATGGCTACCGGCGATTCCTGGTGGAACGACCGAGACCGCAGCGGCCATCGAGGCCACGGAGGTCAGCGACGCCGCTGGCGATCTCTCGGCGGCACTCGAGCGGGCGGTTCGCCTCCTGGAGACTTCCACCCTTCCAAACCGCGAAATCCACCTCGTTTCGGACCTTCAGGCCACCGCGTTTCCGGATACCGACGCGAGACCTGCAGGCGAGTTCCCGGTGGTCGTCTGGCATGGCGATGATCACGAGAGGCCCAACCGCGGACTCACCGCGGTCGTTGTCGGCGGTGGCCTGCCCCCACTCGAGGGGCAGCGTACAGAGGTCACGGTGGCGGCCCTCGAACCCGTCTCGGACGATGACACTTCGCACGTGGCGCTTCGCCTCGTAGTCAATGAACGGATCCGAGGAGCCGCGACGCTCCCACCCGGGGCCCAGACCACGATCGCGCTCCCCGCGTCGGGGTCCGGGTGGGTCCAGGGTTACGCGGATGCAGACCCCGACGATTTGAGGGCCGACGATCGTCGATTCTTCGCCTATCGCTCTCGCCCGGCTCCGGCCGTGGCCTCGGTCGGTGATCCGGGAATCTTCGTCACCGAGGCGCTGGCGGTCCTGGAGGATGCGGGCCGGACTCGACCAGCAGGGGTCGCTACCGCCGACGTGCTCTTCTCTGCAGACGGAGAGGGACTCGACCGTCGTGGCGGCAACACCGCGACGCTGATCGTGCCGCCAAGCGATGCGACACTCCTGCCTGCCCTGAACCGTCGGCTGGAGGCGGCCGGCATACCGTGGCGAGTATCGGCTTCACCGCTGTCAGGGGAAGTTGACCTTTCTGGCACGGCACTGGCTCCCGCCCTGTCCGAAGTGCGGATTCGCGACCGTTACGAACTCTCCATGGATGGAGATCCGCCCGCACCGACACGTACGATCGGCGAGGCCGACGGTGCGCCGTGGGCAGTCGAAGGCGCCGACGCCGGCGGGCGGCGCTACTTGCTCATCGCTTCTGCGCTCGACGCGGGTGGCACGTCTCTTCCGACCTCCACCGGCATGCTTCGATTCGTCGAGTGGGTGGCCAGCGAGTGGGCCGGATCGGGCGGCGCGCGACCCGACCTCGACACCGGTAGCCACATCTCCGCACCCGCCGCGGCCACACATGTTCGTTTCCCTGGCGGAACGGAGGCCGAAATCGACGGGACGCGTACTGTCCGTGGGACTGGTGAGGCCGGCTTCTACACCTTCCTCGCGGCAGACACTGTCCTCGCGGTCTCGACGCTGAACACTCCGGTTTCCGAGTCTCGACTGGCTCCGTTGCAAGACGATGCGCTGGCACGCGCGATCGGTGAGGAAATAACAGAAGTCACCCGGGCGTCTGCCTGGGACAACGCAGTCTTCCGCACGCGGCAGGGCCCGGAGTTATGGTGGCCCTTCCTCCTGGGAGTACTCGCGCTACTAGGACTCGAGGCCCTCATGGCCACGTCGGGCGAGCGGAATCCCCTCGCGTTCCGTCGCTCTTCCGACACACCGGCGACCGATGGAATCGACTAACGCGATCCTGTGGGCGGTCGCCGCATCGCCCGCTGTAGTCGCGACCGCGTCTTCCCTGCCCACCCCCGCTGAGCGCTCCGTGCTCGGAGGGGCGATCGGTTCGCTGGGAGCCGCTGTCGTCGGCGCACTCCACCGCACACACCGTGACCGCGTCTTCGTCGTGGTCGCCGAGTCGCCCCGTGACGCCGTATCCGTCGAGACCGACCTCGAGACGCTTCTGGACGGGGCCGAAGAGTCTCACATGTATCCCCAGAAGGAAGCGCTTCCGTACGAGGAGTCGGAGACTCATGTAGAGATCAGCGGCCTCCGCGTCGAAGCAGTAGAGGCACTCTTCGCCGGCCGGACGAAGGTAATCGTCACCACGCCCAGGGCCCTTCAGGAGCGCGTTCCCATCCCGGCCCGACTCGCCGACCTGCGAGCCACCTACCGCGTAGGCGACGAGATCGTCTTCCAGGACCTGCCCGTACTCCTGGAGGAGCGGGGATTCGAGCGGGTCTCGATGGTGGAAGAGGTCGGTCAGTTCGCCGTCCGCGGTGGCATCCTCGACGTATTCTCCGTTTCGGCGGGCGAACCGGTGCGCATCGAGCTCTGGGGTGACGAGATCGTATCGATTCGCACCTTCGATGTCGCGAGCCAGCGATCCATCGTCGAAGTGCAGGAAACGCACGTGCTTCCCGTCGATTTCCGACGTGCGGCAGCCGATGTGGAAGGCTCCGTGTCACGCTCCCTTCTCGAGCTGCTCCCTGCTGACGCGATCGTCGTGCGTCTCGGCTCGTGGCACATGCGGACGGAAGCGGAGCGTACCTGGACGCGGGTCAACACGTTGTACGACAGCCTCGTCCATTCGGGCGCCACACCACACGAACCTGCGGAGCTGTTCCTGAGTCCTGCGGAGATGGCGGAGCACCTCGGGCGCCTCCCCCGACTCGACCTCATCGAAGGGAGCGACGCACCTCGGGTGATCGAGTCTGCGGAGGTGCCCACCATCGATCGAGACATGGCGCGACTGGACGCCTACCTGGTCGACGGCGCGGGACGCGGGGAAGAGACGATCCTGCTCTGCGATAACGAAGGACAGCTCGAACGCCTCGAGGAGATTCTGGGGGGCGTCAGACGCATCCCCGCGGGGACTCGCCTCGGCCTGGGAGCGCTCGCAGGCGGCTTCGAGCTGGAGTGCACGTCACCTCCCCTCCGAGTGCTCAACGATCACGAAGTCTTCCGCCGACCTCGGAGGGTCCGTCGGAGCCGCCGCTTCCGCGGTTCTGTTGCTCTCGAGAGCCTCGCGCAGCTGACACCCGGCGACTTCATCGTCCACATGGACCACGGGGTCGGCCAGTTCAGGGGGCTCGAACACCTAACGATCGGCGGGCAGGAGATGGAGGTGCTCGCGATCGAGTATGCCGGCGGCGATCGACTCCGGCTGCCGGTATCCAAGCTCGACATGATCGAGCGCTGGGTTGGCGAGTCGGACGAGGCGCGTCCGCCGAAGATGCATCGCATCGGCGGAAAGCGTTGGAAGGCGCTGAAGAATCGCACGGAGAAGGTCATCGAGGAGATGACCGTCGAACTGCTCGAACTGTATGCACGTCGGCAATCAGCCCGCGGGCACGCCTTCGCCTCCGACACGAAGTGGCAGATGGAGATGGAGTCGTCATTTCTCTATGACGACACGCCCGATCAGAGGCAGGCCGCGGAGGACGTGAAGCGAGACATGGAGTCAGAGCGGCCGATGGACCGTCTCGTCTGCGGTGACGTCGGGTACGGCAAGACTGAGGTCGCGATCCGAGCGGCCTTCAAGGCCATCCAGGATGGCAAGCAGGTGGCGG
>JBDGVS010000238.1:0-4611 GCA_039585535.1 Gemmatimonadota bacterium
AAACGCATACGTGCTCCAGATCACGTCCCGCACGGACGCTGACTCCACCGCGTGGCTCGCTCAGATTCCTCAGCAGCGTGAGGCAGCGATCGCCGGACGTCAGCAGGTACGACTGGGAGAGTGGATCGACGCGCTGCGGGCTTCCGCACGCATCGTCGACCGCCGCGACATCGTCCTCGCACCGCAGGATGAGGATCTACCCCAGATGCCGATGATGTTCTAAAGCGGGATCTTGCGCCTGGCCGAAAGGTTGAGCGCTGAGCCACGGGGACAAAAAGAGAAGGGCTGGGCGCTCATCGCGCCCGGCCCTTCTCGTCTTTTCAGGAGTCCTGTCGTCAACGCCGAGCGTCGACGGGTGAGGTCATCCAGTCATCCGCTCCGGCTCAGCCCTCTCCGGTCGGAACCGTATCTCCGAGCTTCCGCGGCTCACCCTCATCCGCAGCAGCCGGCGCCGTAGCTACCGGCTCGGGCGGCGGCGTAGTGTGATGAATCTGCCGGTCGTTGGGGATCTTCAGTTCCTTCTCGATCTCACTGACCGAGCTCTTGAACTCCCGGATCCCCTTCCCCAGGGACGACCCGATCTCCGGAAGGCGCTTGGCGCCGAAGAGAAGAAGCACGATGAGGAAGATGAAGACCATCTCCCCCATTCCGAATCCACCTAGGCCCATCTGGAATACCCCGCTGTTGCGATCAGAGGATCGAGCGCATCACCATCGCCACGATCGCGACGCCGACCACTGTCAGAAAGTTGAGCGCAAGAGTAACCGGTCCTAATACGAACGCGACAGCCACAAGGTCCACCGAGAGCGGACCGATGGACGCATTCACCGCCGTCAACAGAAACTCTCGCGACGCCGTCTCCCCGGGGAGCGTGAGCTCCACAAGCTTCGTGAGCAGGCCTCCGAGGAAGAGTCCCAACACCAGAGTGAGCAGGAAACGCTGGATGTTGCGCCGACTGGTGTCCACCAGACCATCATTCATCATCAGCGTCGTCGATCCACGGCATAGGAAACGGCGTCGCGGAGGGCATCCACAGGCGCACCTGCCGGGACCTCGTCCAGGGCCTCGCGGGCAGCTTCTGCGTACCGAGCGGCCACGCCGCTCGCATACTCGAGTCCTCCATTCGACACCACGATCTCCACGATGCGAGCGATCTCCTCATCGCTCGGATCGACCCTGGTAAAGAACGAACTAATCTCGGCATCCTCGGCAGGAGTAACCCGGCCGAGCACATCAACGAGGGGAAGCGTGACCTTACGCTCACGCAGGTCGTGCCCTGTCGGCTTCCCAGTCACCGCTTCACTGCCGGTGTAGTCGAGGAGATCGTCTGCGATCTGAAATGCCATCCCGAGGTTGTGACCATACCTCGCGAGCGCTTCTCGATGCTCGGGAGCACCGGCGATCGCACCCATCTCACAAGCGGCCGACATCAGAGACGCGGTCTTCGCGGCAATGAGTCGGTAGTAGTCGTCCTCAGAGAAGTCGAGCGCATCGTAAGAGGTCAGCTGCCGCATCTCCCCCACGGACATCTCATTCGCGGCGTTCGCCAACACTGCCAAAGCCTCGAGATTCCCGATCCGGGCCAGTTCCGAGACGCCTCGCGAGTAGAGGTAGTCCCCCATGATGATCGCCACCTGATGTGTCCAGAGGGCATTGACCGTCGGGAGTCCCCTGCGAAGGGCGGAATGATCCACAGCGTCGTCATGCACGAGCGTAGCCAGGTGCACGAGCTCGACGACTGCCGCCAACGTCAGCGTGTTATCGTGGTCCCGCTCCTCTACACGGCTCGACAGGAGCAGGAGCGTGGGTCGAAAAAGCTTTCCACGCATGAAGAGGAGGTGTTCGTTGACCTCTTCGATGTCGTCGAAGTCCGACAGAACAATCCGACGAATCTCGTCACCTACCCGGTCGAGAAACGATCGGACCGGCGCCTGGATGGCAGATAGCCGCGGAGGCACGCCCTGGACCGTTCCTGTCACAGGTGCTCCGGACGAGGCGGCCTCGCGGTTGTCCATTCGGGCATGGCGGCGCTATCGCAGGTCGCGAAGGCGCTCAGTGACGTCCGCGAAGTTGATGTCGAGAGAGAAGACTCGGTCGTAATACTCCACCGCCGACTCCCGGTTCTCGAGCTCTTCGTAGGCGCGCCCGAGGTAGTAGTAGATACCGACGAGTTCGTCTTCCACGGTGCTCGCTGATTCCAGCCCCCGCTCAAGCGACTTCACAGCCGCCTCTGGCTGGCCCATCTCCATGAAGGTCTGACCCATGATCTCGTACGTCGGCAGGTGTTCCGCCGAAGCGCGGAGGGCCGCCTGGAACGAACTGATCGCCTCGTCGAGCAGGCCCATCTCCTTGTATGCCGTACCGAGGTCGTAGTGGGCCCTGACGTCGCTGGAGTCGAGGTTCTCCGAAACCTTGTCCTTGAACTGGGACAACATCTTCGCGAAGTCCGCTTCCTCATCCCCACTGGGCTCCTCGTAGGCCACCGTGAAGCGGGTGGACTTCTCGGACATGTCTCCCAGGATCATCGCCCCGAAATCGACATACCCACCCCCGCCGGCGGCCGGTTCAGCAGGCTCCTCCGGAGCCGGGTCCTCCGCCGGAGTCGACTCAGACTCTACGGCAGCCTCGACAGCAGCTTCGGTCTCCGGCGACGCCGGCGCTATTGTCGGAGTCTCGAAATCCTCGACAGTCGCTTCGATAGCGGCGGGCAGCGACTCAAGCTCGTCCGCCACGACCTCGGAGCTGTCGAGTACTACCGCGTCGTCCTCAGCCAGGGCCGGAAGATCGAAGCCGGGAAGCGACTCGCCCGCCTCGTCCCCGCCAGCGACCTCCTCCATGGCAGACTCGACCGCGTCTGCAGCGAAGTCTACGACGGTGAGTTCCGGAGCATCCCCATCGTCTCCGATATCCATCATCGGAAGCGGCTCGCCGACCTCTTCGTCCTCGTCGAAGTCCATCGTAGGCAGCGCCTCAGACGATTCCGCCGACGTCTCGTCGTCGAAACCCATCATCGGAAGCGGCTCGCCGACCTCTTCGTCCTCGCCTCCCATATCCATCATGGGAAGCTCCACGGCCTCGTCTTCTTCGACCGTCTCCATCATGGGAAGTTCGACGGCCTCGCCTTCATCGTCGTCGGTCGATGCGATCTCGAAGCCACCAAGCCCAGCATCGATCTCGACCGCTTCGGAGCTCTCCGCTTCCGCAGCCGACTCGGTCGACACCTCTTCGTCCGCCGTCTCCTGATCGTCACCGCCGATCGCGAAGGATACTTCCTCCTCGCTTCCGGACGAGATCTCGACATCGCCAAAAGAGAGCTCGCCGAAGTCGCCCTCGAGCCCGAATTCGTCTCCCGTGGCCGCGCCGGTCAGAATCGACATGTCCGCCTCGGGATCGAGGTTCAAGATGCGCGACTCCATGTCGTCGGCGTTCGACGAATCGCCGAGCTTCAGATAGTGGGAGCGCACAAGCTTGAGTTGCTCGACAGCTTCGGACTCGCGGTTGCTCGCGACCATTTGATCGGCAACGCTCACCCGAACCCCGACGTCATCCGGAGCGAGGTCGCAGAACTCGATCAGCGCCCGAAAGGATTCGTCGAGATCACCAGCCTGCTGCATCCGCTCGGCGTACGTCAGAAAGTTGGTACGCGCGTCGGGAATGAAGCCCTGCTCCGCGCGGATCTGACCAATGAGCAGATACGCCCGATGCCGATCCGGGACGTTGCGGATGATCTTCTTGCAGACCGCGATCGCGTTGTTCGGGAGGTAGGCCTCTCGATACAACCCCACGGCCTTGTCGTAGTGCTCGACCGCGGCGTCCAGTTCACCTACACGGACGAAAAGATCGCCGACCCGGTTGTACAGGCCGATGTCGACCTGCTCTTCGCGGGCCAGTTCTGCAAGCGCCTTGTTGTACTGATCGAGGGCCTTCTTCCAGTCCTCGTTCTGTTCGTACTTACGCGCCTGCTGCTTGAGCGACTCAATGCTCATTCGGTGACGTCCGGGATCTCCGTAGGCGAGCCCGCGCGCGCCGAGACATACTCGGCCACGCGATGCGAAAGAACCCGCGCTGGGCGCAGGTCGAGAAGGTTTAATCTGTCCGCGGAACCCCGTTGCACAAGGGTATCGGGCATCATGCCGATTACCTCGGTTTCCACGACCTTGCCGCCCTCAGCCTTAACGGCCGCCGCGATCGCGTCGAAAACCTCCAGCGGAGAGGTCCGAACAGGGTCCTCGAGGTTCATCGATACCTGAACTCGTTGCGGGCGCGGGAGATGCAGGCCCAGGGCCCGAAGCCCCAGGAAGCCCCCTCCCCGTTCGCGGATTTCGGCCGCAATGGCCCGTGCACGCTCAATCGGCACATCCGCGATCACCACATTCCAGGCGAGCAGAACGGGGCGGGCCCCGACACAGGTAACTCCAGCGGACGGATGTGCCGCGTCACGGCCGGCGGTGTGGTGGGGAAGCCCCTGAGCCGGCCAGCCCTTGCTCAGGCGCTCGAAGCCACCCCGCCGGAGCGTCGCCAGATCGCGAGGACCCGCTGGCGCCGCGGCACCGTACAGATATGCCGGCACGCCGAGGCCCTCGATCGCAGACGCCGCTTCCCTTGCCGCCT
>JBDGVS010000239.1:0-4585 GCA_039585535.1 Gemmatimonadota bacterium
TCACCGCATGCTTCGGCATACGCCTCCACAACCCCGTCGAGCGCCGGGATAAGCGTCTCGGGCACGTAGCGTCCGCCGAACGATCCAAAGCGGGGCGAGGGCGCCGTCATCCTGGTGTCTACGGAGGCAGTCATCGAGTACGGTCGTTCGTCAGTCGGAGGAATCAGCTGTCTTCGTGGATCCCACGATCGCTCCAGTTGCGGCGTGAACGAAGGCCTGTACGAGTATCGGGTCTTTGACTCCGGGCGCACACTCTACTCCCGAAGAGACATCTACCACTTCTGGCGAGAAGCGTGCCACGGCTTCGCGCACATTTTCCGGCGCGAGCCCTCCGGCGAGCACGAAGGTCCGTTCGTTCGGGATCACGGCACGAGCCGCCCGCCCACCCACCGGGAGGCGAACTCCGCCACCGCCGATCACACCTTCGCGCCATCCTTCGACCACGAAGCCGTCCACGACGTCGGAGAGCCCCTCGACGGCTCGTCGGATGTCCTCGGTGCTGCGCGCACGAACGGCCTTCCAGATGGTCCAGTCTCCGAGATCGCGGAGCGCACAGATCATCGTGCGATCCTCGGACCCATGCAGTTGGACGACCCCGGCCTCGATGGCGCGCGCAGCTCTCGCCACCTCGTCAGGCCCCTCGTCGACAACGACGGCGACCCGAGTCGGCCCGACGCCGTCGAGTACACGGGCCGCCTCTCGAACCGACACGCTCCTTCCGAAGCCCGCGGTCAGGATCACGCCGAGATAGTCAGCGCCGGCATGGGCTGCAGCGCGAGCGTCCTCCGCTCGTGTGAGGCCGCAGATCTTGACCCGAACACGGCGACCGGTCACGAGCGGGGACGGCGGACGACGCCCGAGAGCTCCGCGGCGGCCGTCGAAGGATCGCGGGCCGCGAGCAGCGCCTCCCCGACCAGGATAGCGTCGATTCCCGCTTCTCCGAGTCGCTCGACATCGGACCTCGTCCGAATCCCGCTCTCCGAGACGACGACAACATCGTCGGGGATGTCAGCGAGCAAGCGTCGAGATGTCTCAAGATCCGTGGTGAACGTCGCGAGATCTCGATTGTTGATGCCGATGAGGTCCGCGCCGACGTGCAGCGCCCGCTCCAACTCCCGCTCGTCGTGGACTTCCACGAGGGCACTCATGCCAAGGGCCGTGACGGCAGTATGGAGGCTGGCGAGCGCTTCGTCGTCCAGTATCCGCACGATCAGCAAGACCGCATCGGCACCGCCCGCGCGAGCCTCGATCACGTGAAGCATGTCGAGCGTGAAGTCCTTCCGCAGCACGGGCAGCCTCACGGCACCCCTCACGGTCGCCAGATCGGCGAGTGAGCCACCGAAATACTCTCTGTCCGTGAGCACGCTGATCGCCGACGCGCCGGCCGCTTCGTATCCGAGCGTGAGTTCACCAGGGTCGAGATCTGGTCGGATCGGACCCGCTCCCGGAGAGCGCCGTTTGCACTCCGCAATGAGCGAGACCTGGTTCCGGCGGGCGAGTGCCCCGCGGAAGTCCCTCGGCGGGGCCACACGATCGAGTCGTTCCTCGAGCGAAGTCGCCATTTGCCGCAACTCCACCAACTCGCGCCGCTTGGTTTCGACGATCGAGGCGAGGATGCCGGGAAGCGAGTCCTGTCCTTGCGTTTCGGGCAACGTTCGGGTAACCTTGCTTCGGTTCCTGTTCGGTCCCCTACCGGAATGGAGGGAGGCATATGCCGCTCACCAAGCGCCAGAAAGAAATCCTCGACTACATCGAAGGATTCATCGATGACCGGGGATACGCTCCGAGCTTCGAAGAGATCGCAGAGTCCTTCGGTTATTCCTCGCTCGCGACGGTGCATGAGCACCTGAGCAATCTGGAACGCAAGGGATACATCAGGAAGTCCTACAACGAGAGCCGCTCGATCGAGCTGGTCGGTCGAGATACCGCCACACCGGTTGTCGAGCTCCCCCTCCTCGGATCAGTCGCGGCGGGTCTGCCCATCGAGGCCATCGAGGACAACGAGACGCTGGCCGTCCCGCCGGACATGGTGAGTCGTCGCCGCGACAACTACGTGCTTCGCGTCGAGGGGAGTTCCATGATCGAGGAGCAGATCCGCGACGGGGACTATATCGTGGTCCAGGCGCAGGACCGTGCCGAGGACGGGCAGATGGTCGTGGCACTGGTCGGTGGTGAGGCTGCCACGGTGAAGAAGCTCTACCGCGAACAGGACGGCCGGGTGCGGCTTCAGCCTGCGAACCCGACGATGCAGCCGATTTTCGTGGAGGCACAGGACCTCCGCATTCAGGGCATCGTAGTCGGAGTGATCCGGAAGTACTGAGGGGCCTTGTTCAGACCGACTTCGACGCGCTGCGTAGTGCGTCGAGCGCAGCGCGGGCCTTTCCGTCGTCGATTGTCTCGCCGGCCAGGATGACGGCCTCGTGCCACGACGAAGCCAGGTCGGCCACGAGGATCGCGGCGGCGGCGTTGAGTACGACGGCTGTGCGAGCGGCCCCCGGTTCGCCGGACAAGACCTGTTCGATGATCCGGGCGTTGTCTTCGGGCTCGCCCCCCGCGAGACCCGCCGGATCGACCGGTTCGAGCCCGAGGTCGTTCAGTTCGAGTACGTATTCGGTGACTCCTCCATCGCGGACCTCCGCGACTCGGGTCGGCCCCATCGGGCTCACCTCGTCGATCCCGGGAGCGCCGTGCACGACGAGAGCACGCAGGTGGCCGAGTTCGGCGAGTGCAGCCGGGAGCAATTCGAGCAGCTGAGGATCGGCGACGCCCACGACCTGACGACGCGCGCCCGCCGGATTGGTCAGCGGTCCCAGGATGTTCATCATGGTCCGCACGCCAAGTCCCCTTCTGACAGGGCCTACATGCCGCATGGCGGGGTGCAGAAGCGGCGCGAACATGAAGACGATCCCGACGTCAGCCAGAACGTCGGTCATCTGCTTTGCAGACAGGTCGATCCGGACCCCGAGAGCCTCGAGCACATCCGCACTCCCACTGCGTGACGTGAACGAGCGATTTCCATGCTTCGCCACGGGTGCGCCGGCGCCGGCTACGACGAACGCGGCCGCCGTGGAGATGTTGAAGGTGGTAACCGAGCCACCCCCGGTCCCCGCGGTGTCGACCAACCGATCAGGCTCGGCGTACCCCACCGGCAACATCGCGCCTCTCAAGGCCCGTACACCGCCCGCCACCTCGGACGACGTGACGCCTTTGGTCCGAAGTCCCATGAGGAGCCCGGCCATCTGGATCTCCGACGCCGAGCCGTCCATGAACAGGCTGAACGCAGACTCGGCCTCATCGGCGGTCAGCGATCGTCCGTTCGCGACGGTCTCCAGGAAGGGCGTCAGGTCGGTGGCGCGGGTCTCACTCATGGGCGAAAGGCTAATAGTCACGCCACTTTTCGCCAATCGTACTGGATCGCTCGTTGGTTGACAGAGCCGCGTGCGGATCTACCTTCTCGCCGTGGCCGACCCCGAAAACACTCGCTTCCGCCTGACCGTCCACTACGACGGCTCGGCGTTTCACGGCTGGCAGGTACAGCCTGACCAGCGGACGGTGCAGGGAGAGCTGGAGGCGGTGTTGAGCCGCCTCGCGGATCGCCCGACGTCGGTGTTGGGTTCTGGACGGACCGATACCGGCGTACACGCGACAGGCCAGGTCGCCTCCGTGGACATGCCAGATTCCTGGAATCCGCTCCAGCTTCGGCGCTCACTGAACTCGGTTCTGTCGGGCGACGTCTGGATCGAGGCCGTGGCCGCTGCCGACCCCGACTTCCATCCGCGCTACCACGCGCTCCGACGAAGCTATCGGTACGAGGTCGGCCTCCGGCCCGATGCCGCCTCACCATTCCATCGACGCTGGTGCTGGCCCCTGAGCGAGCCCCTGGATCGAAGTCTCCTCGGCAGCGCAGCTGCGCAGATCACGGGAGAGCACTCTTTCGAAGCCTTCTCCAAGTCAGGTCAGCCCGAGCGAGGGACACGCTGTGAGGTCTTCGAAGCGACGTGGTCTGAGACCGATCTGGGTGTTCGTCTCACCATCACGGCGAACCGGTATTTGCACCACATGGTGCGCTACCTGACCGGCTCCATGATCGATGTCGCACGGGGTCGTCGTCCCCTTGGAGAAATGGCTAGATTGATCGCCAACGAGCCCGGGCTCGTTACGTCTCCGCCGGCTCCGGCGGAGGGCCTGTTCCTGCACCGGGTCGAGTATCCGGGCGACGACGAAGTACTCGACGCCGCCTCCCAACCCCGCCACCCCTCCGCCCAGGAATCCTTTCCTCGATGAAGATCTTCCTCGATACCGCCGATCTCGCTGAAATCCGCCGCGCTGCCGACGCCGGCCTCATCGACGGCGTGACGACCAACCCCTCCCTCGTCGCACAGGTCGCCAAGGGTGATGTGACGGCGATGTACAAAGAGATCTGCGAGGCCGTGGATGGCCCGGTGTCGCTGGAGGTCGTGGCTCTCGACCGCGAGACGATGGTAACGGAAGGCCGAAAGCTTGCCGCCGTACACGAAAACGCAGTCGTGAAAGTGCCCCTCACAGAGGATGGGCTGAAGGCGTGCAGGGACCTCGTGGCCGAGGG
>JBDGVS010000240.1:0-4584 GCA_039585535.1 Gemmatimonadota bacterium
GAGAGCCTCACGGACGAGGAACTCGTCACGGCTCATCTGGAGGGGCGACCACGCGCGTTTCAAAGCCTCTACGACAGGTATCGTGACCGTCTGGTCCACTTTATCACACGGAAGACCGGTGACTCGGACCGTGCTCAGGATCTCGTCCAGGAGGCCTTCATTCGAGTGACGCGGCACCTTCACCGCTTCGACACCTCGAAGAAGTTTTCCACCTGGATCTACACGATCGCCGGCAACCTCTCGAAGAACGAGCTCCGGAACCGTTCTCGCAGCCCTCTTGTGCTCTTCCAGAAGCTCACGGGAAGCTGGGACGACGATCACCGCCCGATCCAGTTCGAGGACTTCTCCACGAAGCCCGACGACTTGTATCGGAAGCGATACCTCCGTCGCCTGGTAGAGGACACGGTTCAGACTCTCCCGGAGCACCACCAGCTCGTATTCCGGCTCCGTGAGCTAGAGGGGAAGAGCTACGAGGAGATCTCCGAGATCACCGGAGTGAACCTCGGGACGGTCAAGAGCCGTCTGCACCGGGCGCGGAACTCCTTCGCCCAGCGCATCGAGCCCTTCCTGAACTGAAGCAACGACCCCACTCTCTTCGTAGAGTGTGAGAAGACGATTCACCGCACGGCCGGAGTCTCCACGAGACTCCGGCCGCGGCCTTCGGAGGTTGCCCTGATGTTCGACGAGCTTCGTGCCGCCTTTCAGGATGCGCTCGACAACTTCAACAAGGAGTTGAGCCGCGAGAACGTCTCGGACACGACCGACAAACTCCTGGTGGGGATGCGCAACGAGATCGTCTCGGAGAAGGCAGCCGTGGCAGGGGTCGAGGAGCAGCTGTCCAAGACACGCGAGCAGATCGCTCGCCTCGCATCCGAGATCGGTACTGCACGGCGACGAGAGGAGATGGCGCAGGAAATCGACGACGACGAGACCGTGAAGCTCGCAGCCGAATTCGCGACCAAGGCGGAGGCCCATATCACGGTGCTTCGCAAGAAGGAGGCGGCCCTCGCAGAGGAACTCTCTTTCCGAGCACGCACCGTCGAAGAGATGTACGACCGCTTCAACGAGGCTCAGGAGTCACGGGACGCGCTGAAGGCTACGACCGGGCGCGCCGGCGCTCGAAAGACGATCTCCGCGACCAACGATCTCTTCGAAGAACTGGACCGGATGGCCGACAAGATCGACGGAAACAAGGCAGCCGGGGACGCAGCACAGGCGTTCGACGAGCTGGATCTGGAGGGAGGCTCGGAGTACCACGTGAATCCAGAGGAAGCCCCGCCGGCCCGCGAACTCGATGTGGACGCGGCGCTCGCGGAACTCAAACGCCGGATGGGGGAGAACTCCTAAGACGCGCGGGCGATCGTCCTAGGGATCTTCCGACTCGTCATCGTCGGGCGAAGCTTCTTCTGCGAGGTCTCGGAGAAAGAGCAGGCCGGCGCACTCCCCTGCGAGAAACAGCACGTCTTCGCGCACACTCGCTGGCAAGAGTTCCTCACGGTCGGCGATGCCATCGACCCAAAGGGTCCAGATCGACCCCGCACGTGCCCCGAGGAACACCGCCAGGCCATCCGCGCCAAAATCCAGGAGTGACGGCCCTTCGCTCACACCGAAGCGCGGCAGCTGAGCACCATCGACTTCCGTACGGGCAGGATCCGCTCCCATGTCGAGAGCCACGAACGGAGTAGCCTCGCGATGACGTGCCGCGGGGGCGTGGATAATCAGTCCCCGCTCTCCCTGGGCCAGATGGATAATCCGCCACAGCGGCAACGCGAAACGCGAACGCTCCCCGTCAGCACCCCACAGGGTCATCGACCCACGCGGCAGGTCCGTAGCCGGCTCTCGCTTGATATAGCGAGTCAGGTCGATGATTTCGTCTGCCATGAGTCAATGAACAAAGGCTGTGCCAACCAGTCAAACAAGCGACGCGGTCTGGCTCTCGTTTCGCCCTTCCCATAACTTCCAGCCGCGCGTTTCGGACGCGCACGCACGTTCCCAAACCTCAGTATTCGTCATGCAGAACTGGATCGGCATCGCAATCTGGATCCTCATGGGCGCCAGCATCGGCCTCGTCATGCGAGCCGTCATCAGTCGTCCCGAAGAACAGCCTGGCCACGCGCAGATCATCGCGGTGCTGGGATCGTTCGCCGCGGTCATCGGTGGCATGCTGGGCGTAGGGATCTTCCACCTCTTCGAGCCGCTCGCACTGAGCATCGGTGGGATGGTATGCGCGGCGCTCTTCGCCACGCTCATGACGTTCATCTACCGCTGGGGCCTGCGGACGCTGATCTAGCGGCTCAGGGGCTGCAGCCATCGCGCTGCGCCTCTCCGCCCCGCCGTCCGGGCCCAGCGCCATCAAAGCTGGGGCATGCATGTCGGACGCACTGACGTACATCGAGCACAACCTCGGCCGCTTTCGCGCCGAGCTCTACGACTTTCTGCGCATTCCGTCGATCAGCGCGAAGTCCGAGCACGACGGGGACACGCGCGCGACTGCTGAATGGTTCGCCGACAAGCTCGCCATCGCCGGGCTCTCTGCGGAGATCGTAGACACCCCCGGGCACCCCATCGTCGTAGGAGAGTGGCGAAGCGCGGGTCCCGACGCCCCGACCGTCCTGATCTACGGCCACTACGACGTGCAGCCACCGGAGCCTCTCGAACTCTGGTCCTCGCCCCCATTCGAGCCGACCGAGCGGGACGGTCGCATCTACGCCCGAGGCTCCGCCGACGACAAAGGGCAGCTGTACATGCACGTAAAGGCCCTCGAGGCGTGCCTGGCCGACGGCGGATCCCTTCCGATCAACATCGTCATGATCGCCGAGGGTGAAGAGGAAGTCGGCTCGCCCAACCTGGTGCCTTTCGTGAAGGCGCATACAGACCGGCTCGCGTGCGACACCGTGCTCATCTCCGACACCGGCTGGTTCTCGCAGGATCTTCCGGCATTGGGCTTCTCCCTGCGAGGGCTCGCGTACTTCGAGCTTCACGTACACGGAGCCAACAGCGACCTGCACTCGGGTGAATTCGGCGGGGCGGTCATGAACCCTGCGAACGCCCTGTCGAAGATCATCGCCTCACTGCACACCGACGACGGGCGCATCGCGATTCCCGGCTTCTACGACGACGTCGTGGAGTGGGACGAGGCTACCCGAGCGCAGATCGCAGCACTGCCCCACTCCGATCAGGAGTTCGCGGCGGGCCTCGACGTCGAATCGCTGGCCGGAGAAGAGGGGTTCGGCACCCTGGAGCGCCTGTGGATCCGCCCCACCTGTGACGTATGTGGAATTCTCTCTGGTTACACCGGCGAGGGGGCTAAGACGGTCCTCCCAAATCACGCGATGGCGAAGGTCAGCTTCCGTCTGGTACCGGATCAGAATCCGCAACGTGTGCAGGAGCTGTTCCAGACGCACGTCGACGCGGTGAAACCGGCAGGCGTGACGGTCGAGATCCGCGAACTGCACGGCGGGCGCCCCTGGAAGGCGAGTATCGGCGGCCCCGCCTTCGAGGCGGCCGCGGACGCACTCGAAGAGGCCTTCGGGACGCGACCTGTGCCGATGGGTGGAGGCGGCTCCATTCCCATCGTGGTCGACTTTGAGGAGACACTCGATGCCTCGGCGCTGCTCGTCGGCTTCTCCCAGCCAGGGTGTAACCTGCACGCGCCCGATGAATGGCTCGGAATCGAGAACTACGAGAAGGGAATCGGAGCACTCGCGCGCCTCTACCAGAAGCTCGGTCAATAGCCCGCGGAGCCGCTTGAGTCCTGAACACATGGCGCTTTCGACCCACTCCGCCGCGACGTACATTCGCAATCGTGAATCATGAGCCTGCCGGAGCCCCAGGTTCGGACGGGCACGACGGTCGAGACCTCGCGCGGCACCTGCCGTTCTGGTCGCGATACGACGGACTGAAGAGGAGCAGTTGGTGGACGGGGTCAAGCAACTCATCCACGAGGCCCACCGCCGATCTCTCTGGCAGGTCCTCGGCATCTTCCTCGCGGCGTCCTGGGTCGTCCTCCAGGTGGTCGAGGTCCTCACGGAGACTGCAGGGCTACCCGACTGGACCCCGACGATGGCGCTCGTGCTGCTTCTGCTCGGACTGCCGATCTGCATGGCGACGGCCTTCGTGCAGGAAGGGATGCCGGGCCAAAGCCACGCGGGTGACGCCGATCGCACGCCTGACGCCGCACGCGCAGCGGACGGTGACACCCTCGATGGCCCTGCTGGGGACGCACCCTCCCGGCCCGACACCGGAGGGCCGGCAGGCAGGCGCGCCCTTCTGACGTGGCGGAACGCCGTTCTCGGCGGGATCGGCGCCTTCGCGCTCCTGGGCTTCTCGCTGGTCGCCTACTTCGTGATGTGGACGACGGGTGTCGGGCCTGTCGGTTCGCTCGTCGCTCAGGGCCTCATCGACGAGCGGGACCCCGTGCTTCTCGCGGAGTTCGACAACCGAACGAGTGACGCCACGCTGGGTGCGATCGTCACCGACGCCCTGCGGGTGGACCTCCTCGAGTCCCAGGTAGTCACGCTCGTAGACGACGGCCTGGTGAGCGAGACGCTCCAGCGAATGGGACGGGACGGGTCATCGGCTGTG
>JBDGVS010000241.1:0-8057 GCA_039585535.1 Gemmatimonadota bacterium
GTGGCCGGACAAACGACAGCGCGTAATCTGCCGCTCGAGTCCCAGGGGTACCGCCTGGCTGGCTTCATTGTAACCGCGTCCCGAGGCTCGGTGGACAGCGAGATCACGGCGCCGAGTTCGAGTCACTCCGTAAGAAGTTCGGAGATTACTGAGCGGCCGGCTCCATCGCCGGTCGAGCACCTCAGAGGATCGCCCGGCGTCGATATCGGGACGCAGGGCCTGCAGGCGTCGAACGTCGTGGTGCGTGGCTTCAACAACATCTTTTCGGGTTCGATGCACATGCTGACCGACAACCGGTTGGCGGGGTTGCCTTCGCTCCGCGTGAACTTCATGCACTTCCTGCCGATGATCGACGATGATATCGAGCGGGTCGAGGTGGTGCTTGGGGCGAGTTCGGCGCTGTACGGACCGAATACCGTGAACGGCGTCATGCACCTGATCACCAGGTCGCCGCTGGAGGACCCGGGAACTTCGGTGACACTGGGGGCGGGTGAGCGCTCTCTGTTACAGGGCACCTTCAGAACGGCGCATCGTGTGAACGACCGGTTGGGCGTGAAGCTCTCCGGGCAGTTCCTGCGCGGACAAGAGTGGCCATACGTCGACCCGACCGAGCAGGGAGCCCGAGAGGATGCGAACGCGTTCCCCGATGAGTGTGTCGCAGAACGTGAACTGCGTGGCTTCACGCGTGACGATGCGGTGACAGCCTGCGGCCGTATCGGCATCCGCGACTATGGGGTGAGGCGCTACGGGCTGGAAGCCCGAGCCGATTGGCGCTTCTCGGATCGAGGCTCTCTGATCGGCACGTACGGACTGACCGATGTGACCGGGATCGAGCTCACGGGCCTCAGCGCGGCACAGACGTCCAACTGGCGCTACCAGTTCGCGCAGGCGCGGCTCACGTACGACCGTTGGTTCGTGCAGGCGTACTACAACGCCAACGACGCGGGTGATGCCTTCCTGCTCCGCGACGGGCTGCCCCTCTTCGATCGCTCGTCACTGGGCGTCGTCCAGCTGCAGAACGGCTTCGACCTCTTCGGTGGCCGGCAGGACTTCATCTACGGCTTCGACTACTTCGGCAACCGACCGGACAGTCGCGGCTCGATCTACGGGGACTTCGAAGGCGCGAACGACATCGAGGAGTCGGGCCTCTATCTCCAGTCGAAGACCGTCCTGTCACCCAGATTCGACCTGATCATGGCAGGGCGCATCGATGCCCACTCGATTCTGCCGGATCTCGTCTTCTCGCCTCGCATCGCAGTGGTATTCAAGCCCGACGAGAGCAACGCGGTTCGCCTCGCGTTCAACCGGGCGTTTTCGACACCTACGGCCCTCAACTACTTCCTGGACCTTTCTGCCGGTATCGCCCCCGGGTATGCCGGCGCACTCGGCTTCACGGCTCGAGGGTTCGGCTCGGGGCGAAATGGATTCGCCTGGCAGAACTCGGACGGGACCCTGCGTGGCATGCGGTCTCCCTTCAATCCGGCGGGTGCGGGTGCTCTATTGCCGGCTGACGAGGCCACGCTCTGGCGTCTCGGTGTCGGTGCTGCGAGCGACTCGATCCCGATTCCATCCGACATCCTGGCCGTGCTGCAGGGCCTCGCCCCAGGCGGTGCCGACCTCGACATGAGGTATGTCGGCAGCGACGGGTCCTCCGGATCGGTATCTGTGCTGACGCTGCCGGACGTACCGCCGATTCGCGAGACCCGGACAGAGACGATCGAGCTCGGCTGGAGCGGGCTCTTCAACAACACCCTGAAGATCTCGGTCGATGCCTACTATCGCTGGGAGAGCAACTTCGTCTCGCCACTCACGGCTGAAACTCCGCTGCTCTTCTTCGAGCGAGATGGGCTCGAGCAGTGGCTGGGACCGGCATACATCGAAGCTCGTGTGGCGGATCTCGTGGGCTCTGGCCTGACCGCGGCGGCAGCGAGGACACAGGCGACGCTCGAGGCCAGCACTCTCGTGCCGACGCTCGCGGCCGGCATCGGTGATCTGCCCCTCGCGGTGACCTCTTCCGACGTCCCCGAGATGGATAACGGCGGGGCCGATATCATCCTGACCTACCGGAACCTGGGTGCCCTCGAGCTCTGGGGTGGTGACATCGCGCTCGAGTGGCTGGTGCGTCCGGAGTGGACCATCAACGCGACGTACTCGCATGTGAGCGACAACTGGTTCCGGCTCGCGGGGGGCGTGCCGTTGGCGCTCAACGCTCCTGCGAACAAGGGCACGCTAGGTGTCGCTTATCGTAACGAGGGGCGTGGGGTCCACGGTTCGGCTCGCGTTCGCTATACCGGATCGTTCCCCTTCCTGTCCACGAACTTCGACGGTACGCGCTGCATCCCTGGGCGCACGCCCGCGACCATCCAGGAGGAGTGCATCGAGGCGTACGCGCTGGTCGATATGACGCTCGGGTTCCGAATCCCGAGGACCGCGGGCACGCTGCAGTTCAGCGTGATCAACCTTTTCGACACCGCATATCGCTCCTTCGTCGGCGTGCCTTCTGTTGGGCGCATGGCGATGGCACGCGTGCGCTACGACCTGTTCTGAGGCGGGAGGCCGAGATGCAATTCCCGCGGATCTGGCTCACGGCACTGTCGCTCGCCGCCCTCGCGTGGTCGACGCAGTCGGCCGTTGCCCAGGACGTGCTCCCGCCGAGCCGGGGCGGCTTCACGGTGTCGATGGGTGTGCCGCCTACGTGGACGTGGGCCGGGGGCTTCTCTGCCGGTGTTCACGGGGAGGATGGATCCAAGGTTACCGCCTACGCGAATCTGGGAGTCTATCGAAACCTGTTGAGCCCGATGACGGGGGCGCTGGGAGTACTCGGGGAGGCCTACGGCGGCACGCGAGGGAGCTTTGCGGGTGCGGGTGGCGTCGATGGCGGAGCCCGTCTCAGCCTCTTCTCTCCGGCTACCCGACTCGCGTTCGGGGCCGACTACACCGGGAGGGATCGTGAGATCGACGCCTTCGTCTCCCTGATTCATCCCTTCCAGCGGGGAGGCATCCTGGTACCGGGTGGTACGTTGCGCATCGACTACATGCCCGGCCGCGGTCACTCGGTCAACCTCGGGGTGCGGCTCCCGTTCGGTCAGCCTTTCCTGGGGCACACCCGTCCTCGACAGGATCATGTGGCACTGTCAGATCCGGACCAGCCTCCGATCTTCCTGATCCCGGACTCGAGCTTGGTCGAAGCGCTCTCGGACGCGTCGGGGCATGCGCACTGGCTCAACCGGATGCTGGCGCCGTTCAATGATCAGTGGGCATGGGGCGCCGATGCGTCCCTCGATCGCTTCGCCGAGTCTATGCTCGAACTGAGGGAGCATATGGCGTCGGGGGGCGTCGCTGTCGAGCGCGCGTTTTCGATCGCGACCTCAGGTCAGGCCATGGCCGCCGGCACGTCGACAGCATTCGGGCGCACCACGGCTGATGAAGCCCGGCGGATCATCTTCGATCGGGTGCTCCTGCCGTATGACCGGCTCCTGGGGCAGAAGAAGCGACCGGACTCTACACGCGGACTCGCGGCTGCCGCCTCTGCGGAGTTCTACGAGTGGCTGACGCGCGAAACCTCACTCGACTTCGAGCAGCTCCGCGCGACCACCTGGACGTTCGCCCAGCTCATGGAACTGATCGAAGAGATCCGCGCTGTGAACCACGGCAACTGGGCAGATTCGCGCTTCGTCTGGCTCCCCATGCAACTGGCGCTGCAGCCGGAAGACCACGATGAGCAGCACGAGCTGAACGCAATCGTCGAGCGAGCGACCCGCCAGTCGTTCACACGTGGCAACCAGCGCTGGTACATCGAAAACGACCAGTTCCAGGTGGAGCTGACCCGGATGATCCAGCAGGCCGACGATTACCACGTGCTCTGGATCCACGACTTTCGGGGGTACGATGCAGAAGGGGATCCGGACCGGGAGGGCTTTCGCCAGGTGGTCGATTCCTACCTGCCCGCGCTGATCGAGCGAGTAAGCCGCTACGACGAGGTAGGAAAGATCCCGCAGTACCTGATCTTCATCGATCAGATGTACTTCGAGGCCAACCAGGGACGTCTCTGGCTCGACCTTCTCCAGGATCCTCTCCACCACGAGATCGACCTGCCCGCCGAATTCGGTGCGTGGGAGGACTCGATCGCGGCGCTCCAGACCGAGCTCCGCTTCGCCGTCGCCAACTCCGCGCTCATGCAGTCGCAGTCACTCCACTTTGACGACGGGTGGATCGAAAACGTGGTGAAGGTCCACGTGAACGTGACGAACCCTCCGGATCCGTCGTTCTGGACGGACGACATCTTCCCCTTCTTCATGGGGCTGCCGGACGTCGTGATGCGGGATCATCGTAAGATCTCCTTCTATGACGTCACGGAAGAGGATCCCTTCCGAGGTATGGCGGTCTACACCGGCATGGGTGTCGGTGAGCACTACGTCGGCGCGTCGTGGGAGGATCGTGCCATGATGGTGCAGGGGCCCGCGCTCCTCTCGCTGAAGGACGCCGCGCGTCAGCTCCTCTTGAACCAGGGGCTGGCGGAGCGAGAGATCCCGTGGGAGCTACTACCACGCCCCCGGGCCGAGGAATACGATCGGATGGTGGCGTACAGCCTGACGACCGGAGGCGACTGGGGGTGGGATATGCAGCTCCACAACCAGATCGGATTCCGTTTCAAGGCGGTGAGCGTATTCAAGGCGACGCTGTACACCCTCATGCCGCCTGGATCCGTCATCAAGGTGCCTGATTCGATCTGGGGCTCGCACTTCTGGGGATCGATGCTCCTCGGCCACGCGCTGCGGGGCGGCCGGACGCTGATGATCGCCCCTGCGATCGCAAACGCGCCCAGCGCCGGCTTCCCCCAGATGTCGCGGGCCCAGGACGTGCTCACCCGGTCTGTGGTTGCCGGTCAGATCTTCGCCGACGAACTCGACGCGCTCGGGGGGCTGATCAGGGTCGGCCTCTACAATTCCGAGCTCGCGGTCGGGGATGTGCCGCAGAAGCTGCAGGCCTTCCTGTCGACGCTCGATGAGAACCCGTGGCTGCGCGACCTCTATGGATTCGATCCCGAGGTGCTGGCGCAGGTGGAAGCGGAGGCCGTGGCTCTGAGAGACGAAGGCTTCGTCCGAGCCTATCCCGAGGGCGGCGAGATCACACCTCCGAAGCTGCACATGAAGGCGAACTACTTCGCGACCCGCGAAGCGTGGGACGATCTCCTGTCACGCCCCGAGGTGATCGTCCCTCTGCGCATCTACTTCCGGGAGCTCGCACTTCAGAACCGGGCACTCAGCGATGGGCAGTACCGGGACTTTCGCAGCATGGCAGACGAACTCCTGCCGCGGACGCGCGAGATTCTCCTCGAGTACGCAGCGACCCTCCCACCGGAAGAGCGCTCACGACTGGCCGTCTTCCACGCGATCGGTTCGCACAACCAGAACAACCGGAGCATGGTGCTCGACGGGGAGGTCGCGCTCGTGGTGGCCGGATGGTCCGCGCTCTTCGGGCTCCCCGACCTTCTCATTCTCGCCGGCCTCTCGGAATGGATCGACGACCTGGAGGAGCTCGAGCTCCTCTTTCCCAGCTACCGCGGGCTCCAGCGGCGGATTAGCCGATTGATCCGGATCGGGGTGTAGGTGCGCTGGTCGGCAGTTCACTCGGAGGCGCGCAGCGCCGGAGAGGAGCGAGGGCCTGCAGAGGGTTTCGCGAAGCGCCCTGACGGGAAGCCCGCAGCTCAAATCTTCGAAGGGCCTCTTGCCAGGCATAAGCCCCGAACGCCCTTACGGCCTTCGGGGCGTTGCCGTATGCCTACCTCAACTGATCAGCCGCGAGGTTGCGGCTCGGGCGACGGTGCCGGCTTCCGTCAGCGTCGACGTGACTCGGTCCAGGGCTTCTACTAGCATACCGGCTTGAGTCCGCGCGACGTCCCACGCCCCATCTTCCATCGGCTCGCGAACCCCAGGCAGCGTCTTGGCTGCATACCCCTCGTAGTAGCCCGGCGCGTAGACGAGGTTGCGGTACCAAGGGCGGCGCCAAAGGCCCCGCTCGTCGATCATCTCACGTTCAGCTTTCATGATCAGCGCATTCACCTGGTCGACCGCGCTTCGGTTCTGCTCCGCGAAAGTGCCGCCGCCTTCGAGCAGACGCTCCAGCACACCGTTGGTCTCGACAGCGGCCACGCGCATGGCTGCATTAGCCGCCCCGATGGCCCTCAATTCGTCGCGAAGGAGCCCGTCTTCGTCCAGCGCCACGAGCTCGTCCACATATCCCGCTATCACCGCCGAGGCGTCGCTGAAGTCGAAGGGGAGGACCTCGGCATTCGCGAGTCGCATGACCATACGGCCCACCATGTCTGCTTGAGCCACTCCGTATCGGTATCCGGGGTCACCGAATCGCTGATAGTAGTAGTACGTGTCGTAGAGCGAGTGGTATATACCGTTGGCACTTCCGTACCCGACGTTCAGGGATGGAACGCCGAGATGGTCCAGGAACACGGTATAGTCTGAGCCGGACCCCAACGGATCGAGCCGAAGGGCTTCACCGGGCTGCTGACCCTGCCACGCTTCGAAGAGTGTCGATGCCTCGGGGTGGGGGGCGTCCTTGGATGTCTCGATCACGAAGCGCTCGAGCGAGTGGTTTCCGCCGGCGCTCCAATTCCCGGACGTATAGGACTCGCGGTTGATGTAGACGACCATGTTCTCCTTGAGCTCTTCGGAGAACTGCTCCCCCCACTCCGTAGAGCCCAGCAGGAAGAAGTCCTCACCACCCCAACTCCCGAATACGATGCTTCGGCGTGGCTGGAATCCTTCGGCTACCGCCGCAGCCACACCGCGCGCGGTCTCCAACAACGAAACGGCCCCGCTCGTCGGGTCGCGGGCGCCCAACACCCAGGAGTCTCGGTGCCCGCCCGCGAGGACAAACTTCTCGGGCTCGATGGCGCCTACCACCTTGCCGAAAACGTTCCACACGGGTCGTTCCTGGTAGTCGTACTGCACGTCGATCTCGATCCGCGCAGGCCCAGGCCCCATGTGGTACGCCAGGGGAAGGCCGCCCTGCCACTCCGCAGGCACGACATCGCCGCCAACATGCTCGAGAATCTTGAGAGCCTCTCCGTAGGAAATCGGTTGGACCGGAATCTTCTGGACGTTCTCAGCCTCCTCGAACCGGATTCGCTCAACGCCTGGGACCGAAGGCTCGAAGGGTGTCAGAGGATCTCCAGGGTAGATCGGGACGTCGAGGAAGCTCCCGCGCTGAATGCCCTCCCAGGGACGCCAGCGGCCATCGGGGTAGACATCGCCCCGCACGTAGCCGTCGTCTTCGGGGTCTGAATAGATCACGACCCCGACCGCTCCCCTTTTCGCGGCCTCACGGACCTTCATGCCGCGCATCTGGCCCGGGGTGCCTCCGTAACGGACGAGCACGATCCTGCCTTCGAGCGACACCCCCATGTCGTCGAGGAGTCGGTAGTCGCCAATACGGCCGTAGTTGGCGTAGATCACGTCGCCCTCCGCCCGCCCAGACGCGACGTACGCCGCCATCCCGGGGAGGCCACCTTCCACGTTCGAGTCGGGATCTTCGGGGATCGGGGGTTCCGTGACGGCGAGGTCGATGACCTCCGGGTACACGAGCCGTAGACTCAAATCGACCGGCCACGGCACCAGAATGTCATACCGAACCATCTCGGTTTCGAAGCCGAAGCCATCCCAGAGGTCCCGCAAATAGAGCGCCAGGCGGTAGTTCTCTTCCGTGCCCGCGTGATGGGGTGCGCGCGTCATCGCATAGTGGTACTCGCGCATCGTAGCCGTGTCCGGCACCGCAGCCATTCCGCTGCCCCTGGGCCGCCAGCGAACCGGGGGCAGCGGAGAGCGTCAAGACAGCGGCCATCATCAAGAGGCCGTTTCTCGTGCCCTGTAATCCTTGCGACATACGTACTCCGGTGTGCGGGTGGGGCTACGGAATCAGACGGTGGGGGGAGTGCAGCTCACGCCGCAAGTCCGATACGGGCCCGCCGCGCGCCTTTGCTGAAGCGGGGTCCTTCTTTCCGAACGCTACCGCCCCCACGGGACCACTCAGCCAATTCGTTG
>JBDGVS010000242.1:0-4558 GCA_039585535.1 Gemmatimonadota bacterium
AAGGACGGCTTCGACATGGGCCAGGTCCTGACCGGCCAACGCCATGCGCTGGCTATGGACAATGGGCAGCCCACCGCCGTCGTGTACCGGACCGAGAAGGGTTGGAAATACGGGATCAGCGGGAAGAAGTCGCACGGCGGTGGCCACAAGACAGGGAGCGAGGCATACATCGACGCGCTCCGCCCGCTTCTTGGTGACGCTGCCGAATCAGTGCCTCAGGTCGACGATCCGGGTGACCTCGAAGCCGTCGAGGCTTGCCACTGGGCGACGCTGGAGATGCTGCGCGGCTTCCTCGAGACCGAGGCTCGCGACGTCTGTGAGGACGCCGCGTCTCGTCTGGTTGCTGCGCGGGACGGCCTGAATGCCCGCGGGCGCACGCCACGTGAAGGAGCGCCCAACCTTCAGCGCATCTACGATGTTGCCATTCCGCAAACCGTTCCTTCCGCGCTCGCGCTCGAGGTCGGTACCAAAACCCCGCTGCGAACGCAGCTCGGTGCGGTGCTCGGACACCTCAACGAGGTGTCGAACGGGGCCATTCTGCTGGGTGCGGCAGACCTCCTCGACTCGACGGCGATCTCCGGAGGATCGAAGGCCTTCCCGACGGGATTCTTTCACTACGTGGACAACCCGGGAAGCCGAACCCTCACGCTCGGGGGAATCTGCGAGGATGGAATGGCGTGTATCCTCTCCGGGGTCTCGGGCTTTGGCCAGCATTGCGGAGCGGGAGCGTCGTACGGCGCGTTCATCTCTCCGCTCGGTCACATTCCGGCGCGGGTGCATGCGATCTCTCAGCAGATGAAGCAGGAGGTGGAGACGAGCCGTTACGCACCGTTCATCCTCCAGTGTGGACACGCCGGCATGAAGACCGGCGAGGATGGTCCGACTCATGCGGACCCCCAGGCGCTTCAGCTGCACCTCGAGAACTACGTTCCGGGAACTGCCGTAACGCTCACGCCCTGGGAGCCGCAGGAAATCTGGGCGCTGGTCGCAGCGGCGTTCCAGGAGGAGTTCGCGGTCATCGTCCCGTTCGTCACGCGCCCGGGTGAGCCCGTGCTCGACCGGACCGGACTGGGACTTGCTCCCGCGGCCGACGCAGCGAAGGGCGTCTACCGTCTACGGGAAGCTGAGGGAACACCCGACGTGAGCCTCGTGCTCCAGGGATCGGGAGTGACCCTCGCCTTCGTGCAGGACACACTGCCCCGCCTCTTGGACGAAGGCGTCGACGTCGAAGTCACCTACGTCGCCAGCCCCGAACTCTTCGACAAACTTCCGGACGACGAGCGCGCGTCGATCGTCAACGACACGATGGCGAGGCGGGCGATGGGGATCACCGGCTTCACCCTCCCCACCATGTATCGCTGGATCCAGTCGGACCTCGGGCGACGTCACTCGATGTACCCCTTCATGAAGGGGCACTATCTCGGGAGCGGAGCTGGCGACATGGTAATCCACGAAGCCGGCCTCGACGGCGAAGGACAGTACGCCGGAATCCGAAAGTACATGGACGCACGAGCGGGCTGAAGTCCGTCGTCACCGGAGAATTACGTGCAAAAGTCTGTCGTCTCAGCGCTCCTGGCCCTCACCGCGCTCGCCGCGGACGCAGGCGCACAGGATCTCGTGCTCACCAACGCCAACGTCGTGAACGTCGTCGAAGGCACGGTGCGTTCGGGAGTCACGGTCACCATGCAGGCTGGTCGAATCGTGTCACTCGTCGACGGTGGGCCGGCCGCGGCGGGTGTGCGAACCGTCGATCTGGCCGGGAGGTATCTGGCCCCGGGGCTGCTGGACGGGCATGTCCACATCGGCTCGGCCGCGGATGCTCGTCGCGCGTTGGAAAGTGGCGTCACGACCATGCGCAGCATGGGCGCTGATCACTATGCCGATGTGGGAATGCGGGAACTCCAGCGCGCCGGTCACGCGACCACTCCAGAATATCTGGCAGCAGGCTACCACGTGCGCCCCCAGATGGCGGCGAGCTTCTTCCAGGACCACCCGGAGCTCGGGGGCCTGGACGGAGGAGGCGTGACGACGGTCGAGGCCGTCCGCTCAGTCACACGAGCTCTCGTCTCCCGCGACATCGACTTCATCAAGACGAACGCGACCGAGCGTGCCGGGCTCCCGAATACCGACCCAAGAAAGCAGCTGTTCGGTGAAGCCGAAATCGCGGTGATGGTCGAAGAGGCCGAGCGTGCGGGCATCGGCGTGGCCGCGCACGCGCATGGCGATGCAGGGGGACGCGCAGCCGTGGCCGCCGGGGTACGCTCCATCGAGCACGGCACCTACCTGAGCGAAACGACCCTGGGCATGATGGCCGAGCGCGGGACCTACCTCGTGCCGACGATCGCCATCGTGCGCGACCTCACACTTGCAGGCGGCGACTACGACAACGCTCTCCTCAACATCCGCGGACGTCACATGCTCCCGCGGGTACAGGAGATGGCGCGAAATGCCCACGCCCTCGGAGTGAAGATCGTGGCCGCGACCGACACCGGATACGGCCCCAACAGCACGACGACCCTGGCTCACGAGCTGATCGAGCTCACGACCGTGGGCCTCAGCCCGCTGGAAGCCCTCCAGGCCGCGACGACGACGGCGGCCGAGCTCTTCGAGATGGACGACCGGGTCGGTCGGATCGAAGCGGGATTTGAGGCCGACCTGATCGTTCTTGAGCGCAACCCGTTGCAGGGAATCGAGATCGTTCAGGACGTGCTGATGGTCGTCAGCGACGGTGAAGTCATTGTCCAGCGGGGAGACTGGCCCGGCCGACCGATTTCGTAGTCGGCCAGCAGAGCCCGCCTGCTACTCCCTCCGCAGGACAGCCGCCGGGCCCAGCCCCGCTGCCTTTCGAGCGGGCAGGTAGTTGGCCACGGCACGCGCAGCCGACAACGCCGCGCCACTCTCCGAGGAGACCCGCGGACGCATAGCCTCATCGACTCCGTCGTGCTTCACGTCCCGGGTCACCCCGACCACGGTCAGCCAGTGCGGGTTCGGGGCCGATCAGACCTCTTCGGCCCTCGCCTCCAGCGCACCCTCGAAAGCCCGCAACAGGACCACGACGGGCTGAGCCCCGGAGGCAGCGAAACGCCGATCGAAGACGAAGGTCGGCGTCCCGGTGATTCCCGCCAGCCGGGCATCCCGGCTGGTAATCTCCAGCGCCGCTTCGTAGGGATTCGGTTCTCCGTCGGCCTGAGCCGTGTCGATCGCCGACCGCATGCGCTCCACATCGAGCCCCGCGGCGAGCGCCACGTCGTCAACGACGACCGGGTCCCCGAGGTCGCGGCCTTCGGCGAAGTACGCCACGAAGAGTCCGGCGTGGAACGCCCCGAACGCGGACGGTTCCTCGGCCTGGACGTAGGCGCTCGCGACCAGCGCACGGTGGGTGTTGGCGACCTTCGGACGGTTCCCGACCGTGAGACCCTCTGCCGCCGCGTTGGCGCGAAGCGCCTCCTGCATCCGCGCCCACACATCAGGCGGGTATGGAAGGTCTTCGACCGGCATCCCCTCCAGCGGTACCTCCGCGTGGATCTCGAAGGGGCGCCATACGACGTCGACGGCGACATGCGCGGGAAGTTGCTCGAGAGCCTGTTCGAGTCGGGCCCATCCGATGTAGCACCAGGGACACGTGTAGTCGCTGAACACTTCGAGGTGAACGAGATTCTGCGCCGCGGGAGGATCCGAGTGGTCATTCATCCGGCGAAGATCGTCACTCCGTCGGGTCGGCGCGATCCCTACACCGGGTCCAGGCTCGAATAGGGAATCGCATCCAGCTCATCCTGCCGGATCCGATCCGCGGTCTGGAGAGCCACCTTCATCTCCGGGCAGAAGTCACACACGATGTCGACATCGTCACGGCGGAGTTCGTAGAGGGCACACGGCGTTACCGCCCTGCACGTGGCACGCCGGACACCACCGTGCAGCAGCGCCATCTCGCCGAAGAACTCACCGGCCATGAGGGTCGCGATGTCGTGGGTCACCCCTCCGTCTTCACGCGTCACCCGCACGACACCCCGCGCGATCAGGTAGAGTGTCGATCCAGGACGTCCCTGCGTCACGATGCGATCTCCGGTCGGCGCCGTGCGAAGTCGTAGCTTCTCGGCGACGATGCGGGACTCATCAGGCGGGAGCTCGGCGAAGAACGGGACGTTCTTCAGGAGTTCTTCCGGCCCCACCACCAGCTTGTCGGCTTCCGTGGTGCGCAACGAGGCCAACTCCTCTCTCATCTTCGAGAGCATCACGCGCGCGACTCCTTCGGGGATGGTTCCAGCCAGTACGCGCTCGCGGATCTCGTTCTCACCTGCCTGCAACGCGAGTCGATCCGCCAGTCGCCGCTGAGCCGCGCCGACGAACTCGGGGAAGAGCTCGGCGGTCTGATCCAGGCGCGCTCGAGCCTGTTCGTACCAGTACTGGTAGTAGGCCCTCAGCTCGTCGACGACCTCTTCGCGCGCGCCGATCGTTTCCCCGACATCGTCCAGATCAGCCAGCGCGCGCTGATCTCCACGGTAGCGCGCCCAGGCGACCTGGTAGTCACGCGCGGCTCTGGTCGCTCTCAACCGCTCGA
>JBDGVS010000243.1:0-4554 GCA_039585535.1 Gemmatimonadota bacterium
CACCTGGGGATCGGGACCGCGCTCGACGGTGACTCGATCTACAACGGCACACTGGACAACGCGTCGGGGTCGGCCGCAGTCCTCACACTCGCCTCCATGCTCACGCGTCTGGAGGCACCGCGCCGCTCCATTCTCTTCCTGTGGGTCACCGCCGAAGAGTCCGGCATGCTGGGTTCCGAGTACTTCGCCCGCTTCCCCACCGTAGAGGGCGAGGTTGTCGCGAACCAGAATATCGACGGCGTCATGGGCATGATCGCCGCAGCCACAGACGTGCTCGCCTTCGGCTACGAGCACTCCAACCTGTCCGAGGCCGTGGATTTCGCAGTTGCACGCACAGGAACTCCGGTGAGCCCCGATCCCACGCCAGACCAGAACCTCTTCATCCGTAGCGACCAGTACGCCTTCGTTCGACAGGGGATTCCTGCGATCTGGGTGCAGGCGGGGCGGAGCAGTCTCGACCCGGCGATCGACGCCCAGGGCGAGCTCGACCGGTGGATCGTGGAGAGATACCACAAGCCCACCGACGATGGAGTCCAGCCGATCGACATGGACGGAGTTCGATACGAGCTGTGGAACAACCTCCTCGTCACCTGGCACATCGCGAACGAGATGGACGAGGTTCGCTGGGACACGAGCAGCTTCCTCTACGGGCTGCGGCCAGGCGGCTGATCGATCCCCCCGCCCTCGCCTTGGGGCAACGGGAGGCGTGAGGCAGGGCTGGCCACTCGCTGGCGACATCGATGCTAGACCAGCAGTATTGCCTCTCTTCCATGCCAACCCTCTGAGAGCGCCTCCATGAAGAGATCAGGCGATTCGCAGTCTCGACGCTCGTTCGTCGGTTCACTGGCGGCCGGAGCCCTGGCCGCTGGGGCCACCCCGAAGATCCTCTCGGCAGCCGACCGCCGCCTCCCCCACCTGATTGCTGCCCGTCAGTATCAGTCGGCAAACGATCAGATCCAGCTCGCCGTGATCGGTGCGGGCGGCATGGGCATGGCGGACGTGGCAACTGCCACGCAGGTGCCCGGGGTGAAGCTCGTCGCGGCAGCCGACGTCTATGATGGCAGGCTCGAGGCAGCGAGACAGGCCTACGGGGCAGACCTCTTCACCACCCGCGACTATCGGGAGATCCTGGCCCGTGACGATATCGATGCCGTGATCGTCGGGACGCCCGACCACTGGCACAAGCAGATCTCCGTCGACGCGATGATGGCCGGAAAAGCGGTGTACTGCGAGAAGCCGATGGTCCACCGGATCGACGAAGGCATCGAAGTCATCCGTGCGCAGGAGCAGTCGGGCCAGACCTTCCAGGTCGGCAGCCAGGGGATGGCGTCGCTCGGCAACGAGAAGGCGAAGGAACTACTCGAGGAGGGCGCAATCGGCGAGCTCAACTACGCCGAGGGCTTCTGGGCACGAAACGATCCGATCGGAGCCTGGCAGTACGCGATTCCCGAGGACCAGTCGGAAGAGACGGTCGACTGGGACACATTCCTCGGATCAGCGCCGAACATTCCCTACGACCCGCTTCGGATCTTCCGGTGGCGGAACTACCGGGATTACGGAACGGGCGTCTCGGGCGACCTCTTCGTCCACCTCTTCTCGAGCCTGCACTTCGTGGCCTCCTCGAAGGGGCCGCGAAAAATCATGGCTCAGGGCGGGCTCCGGTATTGGAAGGACGGTCGTGAAGTACCCGACGTGTTGATGGGCATGTTCGACTATCCGGAGTCGGACACGCATCCACCCTTCAACCTCTCTCTGCGGGTCAACTTCGTGGACGGTACGTCCGGGAGCACATTCCTCCGGCTCGTGGGCAGCGAAGGGGCGATGGACGTGACGTGGACGGACGTCGTGTTACGGCGGAACAAGGCCGTGAGTCCGACAGATGTCTTCATGCAGATGAAGAGTGACGAGATGGCTCAGGCGGTCGACGCCCGAGCCCAGATGCTCCCGCCTGCCGAGAGCGTGTACATGGTCGAGGATGGGTACAAGGGCGCCCACTTCGATCACTTCATGAACTTCTTCCGAGGTGTCCGCGAAGGTACTCCGGTCGCCGAGGACGCCGTATTCGGCCTGCGCGCAGCCGCTCCTGCGCTCGCCTGCAACGACAGCTACTTCGACGAAAAGGTGGTGACGTGGGATCCCGAAGCGATGGAAGTTCTGTGAGGGCGGCAAGTCGCCGAGCCGCAGCTGTGCTCGGATGCGCCATGGCGTCGGCGTGCGGCGGTTCTGGCGACAGTCCGGCTCCCGAGCAAACCGCCTCGATCGCCCCAGCTCACAACACCCTGAGCGCCGAAGAAGAGGCGGCCGGCTGGCTCCTTCTCTTCGACGGCGTCTCGACGGACGGCTGGCGCGGCTACGGTCAGGACGGGATGCCGTCCGGAGCGTGGAGCGTCGCGAACGGCGAGCTCATCGGTCAGGCGTCGGGAGGGGACATGGAGGGGGCCGATATCATCACCGAGGCCGAGTTTCAGGACTTCGACCTCGTCTTCGACTTCAAGGTCGGGCCAGAGGGGAACAGTGGCGTCTTCTACCGTGTGAAGGAGCACGACGGCTTCGGGCTGTGGCAGGTAGCCGCTGAGTACCAGGTACTCGATGACCCCGCCTACATCGCGATGGGCACGATGGACATGAACACGCACCTCACGGGCGACAACTACGATCTCCATCCGACGGGGGACAAAACCATGTACCCGACCGGCGAGTGGAACACGGGTCGGATTCGCGTCGAGGGCGATCATGTGACTCATTGGCTCAACGGCCGCGTCACCGTCGAGTTCGACATGTACACCGACGAGTGGGAGTCACTGGTCGCTGCCAGCAAGTTCGGTGTCGAAGAGCACTACTCCCGGGCCCCGTCCGGCTCGATCGGAATGCAGGATCACGGCACCCCCGTCTGGTATCGCAACATGAAGATCCTTCCGCTCGGGGATGGCAACTGACGTGCGCATCGTCGGCGTCCTCACCGCGGCCCTGCTCGCGACAGCTCCAGGGATCCAGGCCCAGGAGGCCATCTCCATCTTCAACGGTGAGAACCTCGACGGCTGGACCGTGCACGGCACCGAACGCTGGTACGTGGAGGGCGGGGAGCTGATTTGCGAAAGCGGCCCGGACGCGGCGTACGGGTACCTCCGCACGGACGCCACGTACCGCGATTTCGAGCTGACCCTCGAGTTCAGGCAGGAAGCGGACGGAAACAGCGGGGTCTTCTTCCGGTCCACTCTCGACGGAGTGGTCATCACGGGGTGGCAGGCTGAAGTCGCTCCCCCGGGGCTATTCTCGGGGGGCATCTACGAGTCGTACGGCCGGGGCTGGCTCGTGCAGCCTGCGCCGGAGAAAGACGCGGCCCTTCGCATGGGCGAGTGGAATGAGATGAAGGTCCGCGTGGTCGGATCCCGAGTTACGACCTGGATCAACGGCACCGAGATGATCGACCTCACGGACGAGAAGATCGGTGAGGCCACGGGCCACATCGCGCTGCAGATCCACGACGGAGGCGGCATTCGGGTGCGCTGGCGGAATGTGCGCGTGGTGACGTACTAGCGGGGCAGTACGAAAGCACCCCGCCTGCTCCGCTCAGCCTCCGACCTTCCGACGCATCACCGTAGCGCCGCCCTTCCGGCTCAGTGCCTATGGTTCCTATCTGCGCCACCGGGTACTAGTCTGCGAGCCTCGCCCCCACCGGAGTGCATCAATGAAGCGGACAGCCCTCGGCCTGTGCGGCATGACCGCCCTCATCACAGCCCCACCCGTTCTGGCCCAGAACGAGGTGATCCGAGGCCCGGTCGGGCCGAGCCCCTACGAGATCGTTAGCGGTTGGCATCAGCCCTTCGCAGACGAAGGCTACGCTTTCGGTGGAAACTCCGGCGTGTTCGCGGAATCGCCCGACCGCATCTTCATTGCCATGCGAGGTGAGGCGAGGCTGCCTGATCCGACCCCCGACGAGTACCTCGGCTTCGCCGGCTCACTCGGGATCAATGTGCTGTTCGAGGTCGAGCGCCGCGTCTGGCGCCACTGTCTCTACACGCTGGATGGAGACGGACAGGTCAGCGAGATGTGGGATCAGTGGGATCACCTGTGCGAGGGATCGGACGGGCCGGGTCCTCACCGTGTACGGATCAGCCCCTACGATCCGGAGCGCCGGGTGTGGGTGATCAACGAGACCTTTCATCAGATCCACGTCTTCTCGAACGACGGCTCCGAACTGTTGTTCACCCTCGGTGAGAAGGGCGTGCCGGGCTCTGACGAGTCCCACTTCGCCAAACCTCAGGACGTCGCATTCCTTCCGGACGGGCGGATTCTCATAGCCGACGGACTCGACAACCACCGGGTCATCATCCTGGATCGGGACGCGACGTATCTCGGTGAGTTCGGGGGTCAGGGAGACGCCCCAGGTCAGTTCAACGGCATTCATGCGATCGCCGTGGGGCCGGGCGGGAGGATCTTTGCGTTGGATCGTTCGGGGGGCCGAGTAAACGTTTTCAGAACGACCGACCGACCCGACCGGATGGAGCACGTGGCTACGTGGGACGGGCTACGCCTGCCGCTCGACTTGATCGT
>JBDGVS010000244.1:0-4545 GCA_039585535.1 Gemmatimonadota bacterium
AATGTGGAAGACGTCGATTCCGGACCCCTGGAAGTCCTCGATGTCCGCTGCGGTGAGGCCTGCGTAGTCCGGCCCCCAGCGCTCCGCTGTCTCTCCATTGATCGTCGTCAGGCCCAGCATGTCGATGACGAGCGACCCACCCACGAGGTCGATGCAGCGCCGCGTATACTCCTGCGCACTCGAGGCGAAGAGTCGGTAGCGACCGCGGTTGAAAAAGGGAGCACCCGCGAGGGCTGTGGCAGTAAGCGCCGCGGCCCGGACGAGCGTGCGTCTTGAGATCGACCCCGGGTCAGTATGCGCCTCAGACATCGTCCTCTTCCCCGTCCAGCTCCTTGAGCATCTCGGCCATCATCGCCTGGAGCTTCTGCTCGACGACCCGTGCCTTCGCCTTCGCCCGGCTCGGCTCGAGCTGGCCGACGGCCACCATGTGGCACGTCGTGTAGAACTCCCGAATCAAAGCCAGCAGGTCCTGGATTTGTCGTCGGAGCGTGGCGTTTGCCCTACGCTCTTCGCCCTCGGACGACTCCGAAGGTTGTTCGACTTCCGACATCACGAGAGCTCTCCTGTCGTTGCACGGACGTGAATCATCCGAACATACGCGGGTCAGCCGTCGTACGCCTCCAACACGCCCAGTACGTAGTCGATATCCGACTCCGTGTGGTCCGCATTGACCTGCGCTCGAATCTCTTCGTCGCCCTGTGGCACGACCGGATAGGCGAGCCCGGTGACCAGCACACCGTGATCGTAGAGGTGCCGCACAAGCGCATGCGTTCGGGCCGTGTCGCGAATCATGAGAGGCACGACAGGATGCTCGCCCGGGATCGTCTCGATCCCAATGCGCCCCAGTCCATCTTCGAATCGCTTCGTAAGTCCACGCAGTCGCGCCAGGAGCTCCTCTCCTTCTCGACTACTGACGATCCGGAGCGCAGCCCGTGCCGCCTCCGCCTCGCCGACGGTGATGGGGTTGGAGTAGATGTACATGGGTGAGGACTCCCGAAGGAATGCGATCGTCGCAGTATTTCCGACCACGTACCCACCGTTCACCCCGAACGCCTTCCCGAGCGTGCCGACGAGGATGTCGGACGGCAGTGCGTTCGTGTACTCCTCGACCCCCCGCCCCGTAAGACCGAACGCACCGACTCCGTGCGAGTCATCGACGATACTCACGACATTCTCTTCGTACGCGGCGTCATGCTTCGCGCACAGAGCCATGACTTCGTCGAGAGGAGCGTGATCTCCGCGCATCGAAAAGATGCCGTCGGTAACGACCAGTGCCCGCTTCGCCTTGCCCTTCCACTCTTCGAGCGCCGACTCCAGGCCGGCCATGTCGTTGTGCGCGTAGATGGCCTTCCCGGCCGGACGAGACAGCCGCATCGCGTTGATGATGCAGTTGTGGTTCAGCGCATCCGATATGAGCACAGTATCCGCGGTCACGAGCGAAGAAATCGTGGAGACCACGGTCGCGTAGGCGGACGAGAAGATCATCCCCGCCTCTCGACGGTGGAAATCCGCCAGCTCTTGCTCCAGCGCGACGTGCGAGGCGTAGCTACCCGAGATGAAGCGGACCGCGCCCGGTCCGGCACCGAAGACGGCAGTCGCCTTTTCCTCGGCTGCCATGACCTCCGGCCGCAGGCCCATTCCCAGGTAGGAGTTCGAGTTCATGCGCATGAACTCTTTGTCACCCTCCCCCTCCAGCAGAAAGCGAGGGCCACGATCATCGGCGGCTCGGCGCACACCGACAACGACGCTCTCCGCGCCCTTGGCGGTGCCGGCCTCTTCGAGGCTCGCGACGTGGTTCTCCAGAACGGTGGTCAGGCGATCGACCGGCATATCGGTGTCCTCTAATCGTTTCGAATGTGAGTCAGCATGTCTGCGGCCATCGCGACCGCGTCGTACTTCGGGCTCCAGTCCCACTCGTCTCGCGCCGCCGAGTCATCGATCCGGTCGGGCCACGACTCAGCAATCGCCTGCCGAACGGGATCGACGTCGTAGTCGATTTCGAAGTCGGGAAGGTGTTGCTGAATGACGGCGGTGAGGCCTACGGGGGTGAGCTGCATTCCCGTGACGTTGAACGCATTGCGATGCACGAGGCGTGACGGGTCCGCTTCCATGATCCCCACCAGAGCATCGATCGCGTCAGGCATGTACATCATGTCCAACTGCATGTCGGGTGCGAGAAAGCAGGTGTATCGACCGTGCTCGACCGCCTGATAGAAGATGTCGACGGCCCAGTCGGTGGTCCCGCCGCCCGGAGGTGCGCCGTACGAGATCAGCCCGGGAAAGCGGACACCCCTCGTGTCGACGCCATAGCGGGTGTGGTAGTAATCGCAGAGAAGCTCGCCGGCGACCTTCGTGATCCCATACATCGTGGCCGGCCGCATGATGGTGTCCTGCGGCGTCGGGTCCTTGGGCGTGTCGGGTCCGAATGCACCAATCGAGCTGGGCGTGAAGACGGCACACTTCTGCTCGCGCGCCACTTCGAGGACCGCCTCGAGGCTCGCCATATTCACCTGCCAGGCGAGTCGCGGATTCTTCTCGCCCGTGGCGGACAGGATCGCGGCCAGATGATAGACCGTGTCGGCGTCGTGCCTCGTCACAGCCTCTCCAACCGCCTTCTCGTCGGTCGCATCGAGCAGCTCGAACGGGCCGGCCCCCGTCACCTCTTCTCCGAGTTGGCGCACGTCCGTCGCCATCACCGCCGAGTTCCCGTACTCCTCACGGAGTCGGGGCACCAGCCACGAGCCGATCTGTCCGCCGGCTCCGGTCACCAGAATGCGCTTCACGTACGGCCCTTCCTTTCTCGGGCTGGAATCCACTTCAACGTGCGGCCGGGACGGGACGCCGCCTTTTTCGCGGCCGGAATGTACACGATGCCGTCGGAATGCGCCGCTTCAGCTGGACAAGTGGTCGATCCCGTCCCGACGTCCAAAAACTGGATTGCCGTGAGACGACTCGGCTGATGCCGGTGGACGACAAAACCGTAGATCGGTACAGCCTGAGTAGCCATCTTATTTTCGTTAGAACACACCAACGACTTCACACGACGAGGACACGATGTCTATAAAGCGAATTGCAGTGCTCAGCCTCGCGCTCGGCGCGCTGCTTACGATTGCGGGTGAAGCGTCCGCCCAGGCCAGCTTCACTCCGAGCTACAACGCCCCCTACCGCGCGTTCGAGTCACATGAATTCGGCGCGACGCTGAGTTTCCCGAGCAATACCAACTTCGGCCTCGAGGGCCAGTACCGCTTCGGTCGCGACAAGTACGACATCGGCCTGCGCGGAGGTGTCGTCGACTTCGAGGGCGGGAGCAACGTCGTGCTCGGCATCGAAGGTCGACTCCGGGTGCTCGATCATACCGAGAACGACTTCCCACTCGACGGCGCAGTCGTGGTCGGCGTTGGAACGGCCGACTTCGACGTGTGGGCAATCCCCTCCGCCGGTCTGTCTCTCGGACGCCGGGTGGTGCTGGAGGATTTCGAGTTCGTCGCGTACGGGCAGCCCACACTGTTCCTGATCACGGGCGGCGGCAGCACGGACTTCGACTTCGGTCTCGGGCTTGGGATCGACTTCAAGGTCGGTGAGTCTCTCGACCTGCGCACGAGCGCCGGAACGATCGACGGACCCGAAGGCGTCTCGTTCAGCCTCGTCTGGGTGCGCTAGACGGCGACATCCCGGCTGGACCCGGTCGAGCTGAAAGCATGAACGCCCCTCTCGCGCTCTGGCGCGGGGGGGGCGTTCGGCGTCGGGGCCGAGTTCGCGCTCGATGCGGTAGCGGCCTTCGAGAGCGGCGTTCAGACGGGTGATCGCGTTGGTCATCAGTTGGGCACCAGCCGCTTCAGCTCATCGAGGAAGTTCTGGACGACGATGAAGTCCGGGTCGTGCCTCGCCGATGCAAGCGGTGCGACCATGACGAAGCGGTCGTCATCGGGGGAGATGTCTATCCCAGCGCGGGGGTCGTTCGCCAGCCTGAAGAGCACCCTCGGGATCCCCGGCTGAAACCTGGGCGACGTGCTGACATCAACCGCGGCGACGCCCCCTCCAGAAAGCCGGTAGAAGAGCTCCCGGCCCGTGTTGGACCAGAACGGGATATTGCCGTCCGCGTCGGTCGACACCTGCCACCGCCCCTCGTCCGAATTGGGGAATGGGCTGACGAAGACGTTCGATCGACCGCCTCCTTCGAGTTCCTGGGTGGTGTAGGCGAGCCAACGACCGTCGGGGGAGAGCGCGGGCGAGCCTTCACTGAGACCGGTCGCGATCAGCGGCTGGGGGACGGAGTCCACGCCGAGGCGCATCACCATGATGTCCCCGTCCTGGCCGGTGTTCCTGGTGAGGAGAAGCCACTCCCCGTCGGGAGACCAGACTCCCGACCGAACTCCCTCCACCATCAATGTCGGCTCGCCCACCCCATCCGCTCGAGTCATCCACAAATCAATCTCACCGGATCGATTCGAGCTGAACAAGATGGATTGGCCGTCGGGGCTCCAGACCGGGCTTCGGTTCACGGTACCCTCGAAGGTGAGTCTCTGGAGAGGCCCTCCACCGAGC
>JBDGVS010000245.1:0-7565 GCA_039585535.1 Gemmatimonadota bacterium
CTCCATGCTCCCTTGGGCCGACTCACCATGTCGTCAGCTGGGGGCGATCATCGCAAAGAGCGGTCCAACGACGGAGGGGCGACCGGGCTCATGCCCGGCCGCCCCTCACCGTCGCGCTACCGCCGTCTCGACTTCGAGTCGTCGGCCTGTGGGTCGACGACTCGCTCTCTCCGGTCTACCGCCGGAAGCCGCTCATGAAGTCGGAGCCCGCCCGCTTCGCAGCGTCTGTCATGGTATCGAGGAAGTCTTTGGCGCCGTCCGCGTATGCACCGGCCGCTTCCTTTAGGTCTTCCTGGTACGCCGGATCGGGTTCGCCGCGACGGGCGTACTCGCCCCGAATGATCCGATCGTAGTCGCCGCCCTCGATCCAATCCCGCAGCTCGGCTACGCGCAGGACATAGAAGGGGTGTGTGCGTCCAAGCAGGTTGAGCACTTTGAAGACCTGGTCGGCAACGTCACCGGCCTCACGGTACTCCTCGGCCTGAATGATGAACTCCTGGAGGTTCGTCTCCTCCGCGGTGCCACCACCAGCCATTTTGAGCATCGTGCGCATGACCACCTCGGGGTCCTGGACACCGAGCAGACCTGCTCGGTCGCACGAAAGCTCGGACTTCCGAGACCATTCAAGCAGGCCGACCAGAACCGCCCGGGCCGCCAGACCCACGATGGGAAAGCCCATGTTGGCCAGATTGATGAGCAGGACCGTCATCGTCTTGTAGAGGACGTGGTCGCTCATGATGTGCCCGATCTCGTGCGAGATGACGTACGAGAGTTCGTCGTCATCCAGCAGTCGGACGGTACCGGAGTTCAGGATGATGAACGGCTTGTCCATGCCGTACGCACCCGCGTTGACCATAGGGGTCTGCGACATGAAGAGTGGGTACTCCTCCGGCGCGTCGAGCGTGCGCAGACACTCCTTGTAGCGAGCATACACCTCGCCGAACTGATTCTCGCTCACCCGAACGGCGTCCGCCTGGAAGGCCAGTCGGATCGGCTTCTCACCGAAGAAGCCGAAGACTCTCTTCAGGACTTCGTCGAAGACGGGGATGCGCCGCAGCGCGTTCAGCGCGGCCTTGTCCGCGGGGTGCTCCCATGCGTGAGGAGCGATGTCGGTCAGAACGCGCCTGGCGCGGGTCTGACTGTTGCCGCTCTCATCCTGTCCGGCCTGCTCGTCAGTACGATCCTGCTCGTCCGCCATGTCCTCTTCCTCGATCGGTGGTCCGTGCTCTCGCGACGTATCGGCGGGAGCGTTCGGCGTTGCGGGGCCTTACGGGCCCATTCGGATCCCGGTTTCAGTACTCCGACACCCCAGCCCTGTTCACGCGTTGCTCATCCGTCCCCGGCTCTGTCGAAGTCTCCCGGTCAGGAAAGGACGCGATCGAGGTCGGCCAGGATGTCCTGAAGATCTTCAATGCCGACGGAGAAGCGGACCAGGCCGGGCGTGATTCCCATCGCTTCCCTTCGATCTTCGGGCACGGAGCCATGGGTCATCAGCGCCGGAACGTTCACCAGTGACTCGACGCCACCCAGACTCTCCGCGAGGGAGAAGATCTTCAGGTGTTCGGTGAGTGCACGGGTCCGCTCCAGCGACCCTACGTCCACGGACACCATGCCTGTGAAGCCGGACATTTGTCGCTTCGCCAGATCGTGCTGCGCATGGGACGGCAGGCCCGGATAGAGCACCCGGTCGATCTTGGGATGGCCGTCGAACCACCGAGCGACTGCGAGGCCGTTCGAATTGTGGCGCTCCATACGCACGTGCAGGGTCTTGATACCGCGGAGGGTCAGCCAGCAATCCATGGGCCCCGGCACGGCACCCGATGACTTTCGAATGAAGAAGAGGTCGTCTGCGAGCCCTGTATCCTTCACGGCGACGAGGCCACCGATGACGTCGGAGTGGCCGTTCACGTACTTCGTCGACGAGTGCATCGTGAAGTCCGCGCCCAACTCCAGCGGGCGCTGGTTGAACGGTGACGCGAAGGTGTTGTCCACGCAGAGGAGTGCGCCACCAGCGTGCGCCACATCGGCGACGGCGGAGATGTCGCACAGCTTCATCATCGGGTTGGTCGGCGTCTCGACATGGACCAGCTTGGTGTTCGGCTGCATTGCGGCCGCCACGGCAGCCGTGTCCTGAGCGTCGACATACGTGAACTGGATACCCAGTCGGCTCAGGACATGGTTGAACATCCTTGTCGTGCCGCCGTAGGTGTTCTCCTCGCTGACCACATGGTCACCTGCGGAGAGACGCTTCACGATGGCTTCGATGGCCGCCAGCCCCGAAGCGAACGCGATCCCATGCGTTCCGCTCTCCAGTGCCGCGATGCTTGCCTCGAGCGCTTCCCGGGTCGGATTGGCGGTCCGGCCGTAGTCGTACCGGCCCTCACGGGGCTCGCCCACGGCGGGCTGCACATATGTCGAGGTCTGGAAGATCGGCGTCATGATCGCGCCGGTAATGGGCTCGGGCTCCACGCCCGCGTGGATCGCCTTCGTTCCGAAGGAGAGGCCCTTCACCGCCTCGTCTTTCATTGATTTCCTCGTCGGAGTCATCGGTCGGGCGGCTCCGCTCGTCGGGGGCCGTCGGCGCGGGAATCTAGGGATGGCCCCGACCGGGCCGCCACTACTCGAGGGACGATTCCGTTGACGCTCCCGGGGCCGGGGCGCGAAACTTCGCGTGCAGGTCGGCGGTCCGCCGAAAAACCGTGGAAATACTTAATAATCGAAGCATCCGGGGGACGTGTGCCGATCCAAATTCCCGAAGGGTTGATGGTGAGCGTTTCTGGTGTACGGGGGCGCGTCGGCGATCCGCTGACTCCGGAGTTGATGACGGGGATCGCGGCGGCGCTTGGCGCCCATCTCCGTGATGTCGAGGAGGGTACACGCGTTTGTCTCGGTCGGGACTCGCGTGTCTCCGGTCCGATGTTCGCGCGGGCCGTCACGGCAGGGCTCCAGTCCGTCGGGTGTGACGTGATCGATCTTGGCGTCGTTCCGACTCCCACGCTGCTCATGGCTGTCGGACATCACGGCGCGATCGGTGGTATCGGTGTCACCGCGAGCCACAATCCCGCGGAGTGGCGCTCGGCGGACTTCCGCCGCTATCTGGTCGAAGTGGATCCTCCCCGTGCGACGTGGGACGAACTGGGCGAGGTCACCCAGGATGAGGGTGCCTGGGCCCGCCACATGGAGCGCATCCTGGCCCTCCCGCAGATCGAAGTGGACGTGATACGGGCCGCGCGGCTGAAAGTCGCGATCGACTGCGTACACGGGGCGGGCGGTCCGATCATGATGGAGCTTCTGGAGGCGCTCGGGTGTGAGGTCGTCGGGATGGGCATGGAGCCGGACGGGTGGTTCCCGCGAGATCCTGAGCCGACAGCCGCCAATCTGGCTGGCCTCGGCGAACTCGTGGCAAAGAGCGGGGCAGCGGTCGGACTGGCGATCGATCCCGACGTCGATCGGCTCTCCCTCGTCGATGAGACAGGTCGAGCGATGGGCGAAGATCTGACGCTTGCGCTCGCCGCGGCTGCCGTGCTCGAGACTTCGACAGGTCCCGTGGTAACGAATCTCTCGACGAGTCGGGTGGTCGAGGACGTCGCCGCTGCATTTGGCGTTCCGCTCGTCCGTGCGCCGGTCGGCGAAGTCAATGTGGCCCGCCGTATGCAGAAGGAGGGGGCGGTGATCGGAGGTGAGGGGAACGGGGGAGTGATCCTTCCGGCGTTGCACCACACGCGAGACGCGCCGCTGGCTTCCGCTCTGATACTTCAACACCTTGCAAAGTCGGGGCTGACACCGTCTGAGGCGGCGGGAAAATGGCCCTCCTATGAGATCGTGAAAGAGAAGGTGGCGTTTCCCCGGGAGGCGCTCGCCGACGGGTATGCGGCGCTTCAGGCCGACCTGCGTGCCGAGGCGAGCGACCTGTCCGACGGATTACGCCTCGAATGGCCGAGTCGGAAGGCATGGCTGCACGTTCGCCCCTCGGGTACCGAGCCGGTGGTGCGACTCATTGCAGAGGCGCCCGACGCGGAGCAGGCACGGGGGCTGGTCACGAGGGCAGGGGAGCTTCTGGCCGGCGTGGCCTGAGAACGGCACGGCGAGCCAGATGGGCCCGTCCGAGTAGAGGACTTACGAACGTTTGAACGGAGGACAAACCGCCTATGTGCGGCATCGTCGGATATGTGGGACCCAAGCAGGCCACCCCGATCCTTCTGGCGGGATTGAAGCGCCTCGAGTACCGCGGGTACGATTCGGCCGGTGTGGCGCTCCTCAATGGCGAGGGCGTGCAGATCATCAAGAAGGCGGGCAAGATTCGCATGCTGGAGGAGGCGATCGACGCCGAGCCGCATCAGGGCAACTGTGGGATCGCACACACACGCTGGGCGACGCACGGTGCCCCGAATGAGCCCAACGCCCACCCCCACGCTTCGAATTCGGGCGACATCGCCCTCGTTCACAATGGTATCATCGAGAACTCCGATGTCCTGCGTGCGCAGCTGATCGCCGAGGGGTACGAATTCGTCTCGGAGACCGACACCGAGGTAGTCGTTCACCTCATCGACTTCCTCTGGAAGGACGGACCCCTCGAGAACGCGGTCGCTGCCGCTCTCCGGAAAGTCGACGGAGCCTACGGTATCGCAGTTCTTTCCTCCCGCGATCCCGACAAGCTCGTGGTGGCGCGAAATGGAAGTCCGCTCCTGATCGGCGTCGGTCACGACGGCGAGATGTTGGCCGGTTCGGACGCGGCTGCCGTCATCGAGTCGACCCGAGACGTGGTGTATCTCGACGACGGTGACTACGCGGTGCTGACGCCCGAGGGGTACCGGACGTACCACCTCGAGGGGCACGAAGTCTTCCGTGGAGTCCACGAGGTCACGTGGGACCTCGATGCCATCGAGAAGGGTGGCTTCGAGCACTTCATGCTCAAGGAGATCTTCGAGCAACCCAGCAGCCTCGCGGACGTGATGCGTGGCCGACTGCTGCCCGATGACGGCAATGTGCGTCTCGGCGGAATCATCGAGCATCAGTTCGACCTGGGGCGGATCCAGCGCATCGTGATCACGGCGTGCGGCACCAGCTGGCATGCCGGCCTGGTGGGTGAATACATGCTCGAGGAGATCGCCGGGATCCCTGTGACCGTCGAGTACGCATCGGAGTTTCGTTATCGGAACCCCGTGCTCGAAGACGGCACGCTCACCCTGGCCATCAGTCAGTCCGGCGAGACGGCCGATACGCTCGCGGCCCTCAAGGAGGCGGAGCAGCGTGGCCTGCGGACGATGGGTATCGTCAACGCTGTGGGCTCCACGATCGCGCGCCAGACGGACTTCGGTCTCTACCTGCACGCGGGTCCCGAGATCGGCGTTGCCTCGACGAAGGCGTTCACGAGCCAGCTCGTGGCGCTCTCCCTCTTCACGCTCTTCATGGCCCGGCGCCGTGACATGTCGGCCCTCAAGGGCGCGGAGATCGTCCAGCATCTGCAGGCGCTGCCTTCTCAGGTCGAAGAAGTCCTTCGACTCAACGACGAAATCCGCGACCTGGCAGCTCACTACAAGGACGCCAGAAATTTCCTCTATCTGGGGCGGGGATATCAGTTCCCTGTCGCCCTCGAAGGTGCGTTGAAGCTCAAAGAGGTCAGCTACATCCATGCGGAGGGATATCCGGCCGCCGAGATGAAGCACGGCCCGATCGCACTCATCGACGAAGAGATGCCGGTCGTGGTGCTGGCCCCGCGCGACCCGATCTACCACAAGGTCGTCTCCAACATCGAAGAGGTTAAGGCGCGGGCTGGACGCATCATCGCCGTCGTGAGTGACGATGCGCCGGAGCTCCAGGGCAAGGTGGACCACATGATCAAGGTCCCCCAGACGCTACCCCATTTGCTGCCGGTGCTCACCACGATTCCGCTGCAACTCCTCGCGTATCACATCGCGGTGATGCGCGGCGCGGACGTGGACCAGCCCAGGAATCTCGCAAAATCCGTCACGGTCGAGTGACCGCGGGAGGTGCCCGATGAGGGTCGTCCTTCAACGCGTATCCAGAGCTGCGGTCCGCGTGAACGGGGCGGTGACCGGCGAGATCGGTCGGGGGCACATGCTCCTGGTCGGTTTCACTGATGGGGATAGCACGGAGCAGGTCGAATGGATGGCCGACAAAGTGATCGGTCTGCGTGTATTCCCCGATGGGGAGGGGAAGATGAACCGGTCGCTGGCTGACATCGGCGGCGGCGTCCTCGTGGTGAGTCAATTCACGCTGTACGGAGATGTCCGGAAAGGGCGGCGCCCCAGCTTCGTGGAAGCGGCCCGTCCCGAACTCGCGGAACCGCTGTACGAGCACTTTGTGGAGGCGTTCCGGTCGAAGGGTGTCGTGCACGTCGAGACTGGTGCGTTCGGAGCTTCGATGGAGGTGGATCTCGTCAACGAAGGGCCTGTGACGCTGGTACTCGAGCGATGATGCGGCGGCCGCGAATTGTTCTGGCTTCGGCATCCCCGCGAAGAGCCGACGTGATGCGCCAGATCGGACTCGAACCGGAGGTGCGGCCCTCGGATGTGGACGAGTCGTACCTGCCCGGAGAGACGCCTGCTGAGCACGTCGAGCGGCTCGCTCGTGCGAAGGCCGAGGCACTCGCCGTCCTCGAGCCCGGGGCGCTGGTCGTGGGAGGGGACACCGTGGTCGTCGATGGTGACCGAGTACTCACGAAGCCGGTCGACGAGGCGGACGCGCAGAGAATGCTCGAGGCTCTCGCGGGAGGATCACACGAGGTGATGAGCGGGATCGCGATCGCCGGACCTGCGGGGACGGTGAGCGCTGTGTCCCGGACGAAGGTGTACATGCGACCGTATGCCGCAGAAACCGTCGCAGAGTACGTGGCGACGGGCGAGCCGCTCGATAAAGCCGGTGCCTACGGGATCCAGGGGCTCGGGGCCGCGTTGGTCGCGCGAATCGACGGGGACTACTATTGCGTGGTCGGTTTCCCGGTGGGGGCCTTCCTCGATCTGCTCGAACGGTCAGGCTGGCGTGCTGCCTTCGGGACGCTGATCCCCGTCGACCGGAGCTGACGGGCGCTCCGAACGAGGCTCGCCCGTTCTTCTACGCCCTCGGGCGTTCACCTTCAGCGAGCGAATGTGATGGCCACTCCTTCGATTCTGGCGATCGATCAGGGTACCACGGGTACGACCTGCCTGGTGGTCTCAAAAGACCATCAGATCCTCGGCCACGCCTACTCCGAGTTCACGCAGTACTTCCCTCGACCCGGGTGGGTCGAGCACGATGCCACGGAGATATGGGACGTTACTCGCCGGGTCGCGCGCGAGGCACTCGATGACGCCGAGGGAGCCGACATCCGAGGCATTGGCATCACGAATCAGCGCGAGACCGTGCTGCTCTGGGATCGGACCACCCTGGAGCCGGTGCACCGTGCGATCGTCTGGCAGGACCGCCGTACCGGTTCGATTTGCCGCACGCTGCGCGACGCGGGACACGAAGACGACGTTCGGAATCGAACCGGGCTTGTGCTCGACCCCTACTTCTCTGGAACGAAGGTCGCCTGGCTGCTCGAGGAGCATCCTGAGCTTCGGGTG
>JBDGVS010000246.1:0-4534 GCA_039585535.1 Gemmatimonadota bacterium
CAGCCGTCGCCGCTGCCAGGGCCACCATCAGAGCCACTCGGGTCATCCCCTTCATCCCCGTCATCATCATCCTCCTCACATGAGTGGTACGAGCCCCCCTGGGCCCGTTCGCTACGTGCTGCGTCTCACCAACTCGACCGCACATGGGCGGCTTCAGCTACTCCCGCCTTCCTAGAGACGATACCGCCGTCGGAAAGGTTGCTGCGCGGTTCGATCGCTGCACGTAACTCCAATACGAAAAAGCGGGGCCCGATCTTTCATCGGGCCCCGCTCGCTACTCCGCCGGCCTTTCTGGCCGAGACTTGAATCCCGTCAGCAGTGCTGTTCGTACGCCGCCTGCAGATCCGCTGCGATGTCCTCGGGATGGCGGCCCTCGATCTGGTGACGCTCCATGAAGTACGCGAGCTCACCGTCCTTGAAGAGCGCGACCGATGGCGACGAGGGCGGGAAGCCCGTGATGTAGTCGCGGGTTCGATCGGTTGCCTCCATATCCTGGCCGGCAAACACCGTCGTGAGTACCTCCGGCTTCTTCTCTCCCTGGAGCGAGAGGTAAACCGCCGGGCGCATCATCGCCGCAGCACAACCGCACACGGAGTTCATAGCGACCAGCGTGGTGCGCTTCTCCTCACCGAGAATCGCGTCGACCTCTGTCGGGGTCTTCATCTCGGTGAATCCGACACGGACCAGGTCCTCCCGCATCGGCGCAACCATCATTTCCGGGTAGGGCATATCTCAATCCTCCAGCACAATCATCGAAGCAGGCGACCGATCGGTAGCCGATCAAATGATATATGAAGATTGAAGACTGTCCACGGCCCGCCGTTGCGAAGCCGCGCCGAGATCGGCGACCTTGTCAGCCCATGGAAAGCAAACAAGAAATCGTCCGGCTGCGCGTGAACGGCGACCTGCATCAGGTCGGCGTGCCGACGCACTTCACGCTCTTAGAGACCCTCCGGTACGCCCTCGGCCTGACTGGCTCGAAGCAGGGATGCGACAAAGGGGACTGTGGGGCGTGCACCGTTCTTGTCGATGGTACGCCTACGCTGGCCTGCCTGACTCCCGTGTGGGAAGCCGAAGGCCGCACGATCGTCACGGTCGAGGGCCTGGCAACCGCCGACGGTCCACACCCTCTACAAGACGAATTCGACCGAAACGGGGCAGCGCAGTGCGGATTCTGCACACCGGGCATCCTTTGCTCCGCGGCCGCACTCCTCGAGGCCAACGCCACCCCGTCACGGACGGAAATCCAGGAGGCCCTGTCCGGCAACCTGTGCCGCTGTACCGGCTACGCGAAGATCTACGACGCTATCGAGGCCGCAGCGACCCGAATCGACGATTCCGCTCAGGATCAAGCGAAATGATCGTAAACTCTGGTCTGACTTGGGTTTATGGCCACTTCTCGCTCGATACCTGGGTCCCACATCCAGACACGCCGGGGGTGCTAACGTGAAGTCCGACAAGAGGTTGATCGGAACCCCGATGCGAAAAGTGGAGGGCTTGGCCAAATCCACCGGCCGAGCGGTCTACACGGACGACATCACGCTGCCGGGGATGCTGCATGGGAAGATCCTCCGCAGCCCCCATGCGCACGCGCGGATCATCTCGATCGACACCTCACGTGCAGAGGCGATGGAGGGGGTCCATGCGGTCATCACCGGGCAGGATATGCCGACCACGTACGGCATCATTCCATGGACGCCCGACGAGTACCCACTCTGCGTCGACCGTGTGCGCTATATCGGAGACGGGGTCGCGGCCGTGGCAGCTGTGGACGAAGACACGGCCCTTTCCGCACTGGACGCGATCGACGTCGAGTACGAGGAGCTGCCGGCGTTCTTCGACCCCCGTGACGCGGCAGCCGCGGACGGCTCCACCCCGTATGTCCACGACGCCCGCAAAGAGGGCTGGAACGGGAACGTCACGAAGATGGTCCAGCTGGAGTTCGGCGAGGTGGAAGCCGGACTCGCCGAGGCGGACGTCGTCGTGGAAGACGAGTACTTCTTCGAAGGCACGACCCACGCCGCGATCGAGCCGCACTGCGCGATCGGCCAATGGGACGGCGTAAACCGAATGACGGTATGGTCCGCGACGCAGGTCCCGCACTATCTCCATCGCGAACTGGCTCGCGTCCTCGAACTCGACCAGGCCCAGATCCGCGTACTCCAGCCTCTGGTCGGGGGCGCCTTCGGAGGGAAGAGCGAGCCGTTCGATCTCGAGTTCTGTGTCGCCAAGCTCTCGATGGCCAGTGGGCGACCGGTAAAGATCCTCTACACTCGCGAAGAGGTCTTCTACGCCCACCGCGGCCGTCACCCGTTCCACATGCACTATCGGACCGGGGCGACGCGCGATGGGAAGCTCACCTCCGTAGACGCGAAGATTCTGCTCGACGGAGGCGCCTACGCGTCCTTCGGACTGGTGACGACGTACTACTCTGGGCAGCTCCTGTGCGCGCCGTACGAGATGCCGGCGTATCGCTTCGACTCGACCCGCGTGTATACGAACAAGCCGGCGTGTGGCCCCAAACGAGGGCACGGATCCGTGCAGCCACGCTTCGCCTTCGAGGTACAGATCGACAAGCTTGCGGAGCGAGTCGACCTCGATCCCTTCGAGTTCCGCCGACGCAACTTCATTGGTGAGAACACCCGAACGATCAACGAATTACGGGTGACGTCCAACGGATTTCTCGACTGCCTCTCCTCCGTCGAGCTCGCGAGCGGATGGTCGGAGAAATTCCGGAAGCTTCCCTTCGGGCGGGGAGTCGGTGTCGCGGGCTCCACCTATATCTGCGGAACCAACTATCCGATCTACCCGAACGAAATGCCCCAGTCGGCCGTCCAGATGCAGATCGATCGGAGCGGGCGGGTGGCGGTCTTCAGCGGCGCCAGTGAGATCGGCCAGGGATGCGACTCCGTCGTTGCATACATCGCTGCCGAAGAGCTCGGTGTGCCACTCGAGTGGGTGCGGGTGCTACGCGGCGACACGGACTTCACTCCAGTCGATCTCGGGGCCTATTCGAGCCGCGTGACCTTCATGCTCGGGAACGCGGCGATCGACGCAGCGACCAAGCTGCGCAAGATGGTTCAGGAGGCCGTGGCCAAGACATGGGACGTCGCGCCTGGCGAAGTGCTTCTCGCTGGCGGCTTCGCGGTGTGGGCCCAGGACACATCCCGACAGATGCCGATCGCAGAGGCCTTCAACGTGGCCGAGTCGGCCTTCGGGACGCTCGGCGCTACGGGCTGGTACAACACCCCGAAAGACGTTCACGGGGAGTACCGTGGCGGGACGATCGGAGCCTCGCCGGCGTACTCCTTTACCGCTCACGTCGCTGAGGTCGACGTCGACGTCGATACCGGCATCGTGGAGGTGAAGAAGATCTGGGTCGCCCACGACTGCGGCCGTGCGCTGAACCCGGTCCTGGTGGAAGGCCAGATGGAAGGCTCGGCCTATATGGGCTTTGGGGAGGCGCTCATGGAGGAGCACATTTTCAAGGATGCGGATCACGGACGCGCCGGGCTGCACAACGCGCCATCGCTCCTGGACTACCGGATGCCGACGAGTCTCGACACCCCCGAACTCGAGTCCCTCATCGTCGAGTCCATCGACCCCGAGGGACCCTACGGAGCCAAGGAAGCAGGAGAAGGGCCACTCCACCCGTCGATTCCTGCGATCGCCAACGCGATCTACGACGCCGTCGGCGTGCGCATGGATCGTCTCCCTTTCACGGCACCGAATGTGTGGCGAGGTGTCGAACAGGCGCGAGCGGATGGAACGCTCGTCAAACCGGCAGCCCCCGTGGCATCGCCGATCGCGGCAGACTGAGACATGAGACAGTTCCGCCCCCTTATGGGCCCTGTGGTTGTCGTTCTGCTCTTCGTGACGGGAATGTTCTTCTCGCCATTCGAGCCGCACCCGCCCCCGGTAGGCCCCTCAGGTGCGCCCCTTGGGAGCATCTCGTGGAATGACTCGGATTGGGCCGTCCTCGAGGAAATGGTGCTGACCGCATCCGCCGAGGGTGTCGACACACTCCCGATGGGTCTCGCGATGGCCACCATCGGTCAGGCTCTGGTCGGCACCGCTTATGTCCCGGGCACCCTGGAAGCCGACGGGACTGAACGACTCGTCATCAACTTCCGCGGGCTCGACTGTGTGACCTTCGTCGAGAACGTCTTCGCGACAGCCGCCGTGGTGAAGGCCGGTGCCATAGAGCGTATCGAGGATCGAGCAGCCGTTGAGGCGGAGTATGAGCGCGTCCTGCGCTCGCTACGGTACCGAAACGGCTTCATCGACGGATACCCGAGTCGACTTCACTACTTCACCGACTGGATCGCGGATGCAGAGCAGAAGCTCTTCGTAGACGACGTCACGCCCTTGCTCGGCGGCGTGGTCGACCCGGAGCCGGTGACCTTCATGTCCGAGCACCCTGGGGCGTACCGCCAGCTCGCTGACGCGGACAACCTCTCGGATATCATCGAGGCAGAGGAACGGCTGAGCGCACGTGGTCGCACTTTCGTGCCTCAGGAGGACATCGCCGACG
>JBDGVS010000247.1:0-4533 GCA_039585535.1 Gemmatimonadota bacterium
AGACCCTCGTGCAGCTGAGTCGACATCGCGTGGTTCCAACGCGCGATGCGTTCGGTCCCCAGCTGTCGGTTGAAGTCGAGGGCCGCCCTGAATCCCGTCAACATGGCCGGGCTACCGGTGCCGTACTGCATGAACCGGAAGGCGCCGTCCTCGCGGCTGTCGTAGTTGTAGCTGACGAGGGTGGCCCAGAGCTCTTCCTGCCGGGAACGGTCGATGTACAGGATGCCCGTACCCTTCGGTGCCAGGAGCCATTTGTGCGGGCTCGACACATAGGCATCGCAGTCCAGATCCTTCACATCGACGGGAAGTTGACCCAGAACCTGCGCCCCGTCGACGATCGAAAAGATGCCCCGATCCCGAGCCAGCTGGCACAGCTCCTTGGTGGGCAGACGATGGCCGAAGCTCGACGTGATTTGCGAGAACATGATGACTTTCGTTCTCGGCGTGATCGCATCCGCGAAGGCCTGCAGCACCCCGTCGGGGCCGTTCGCCACGGCCGCGTCGAGGTCGATTTCCCGGACCACCGCGCCGTATCTCTTGGCCATCAACTGAAACGGGCCGAAGCTGCCTCCGTGCTCCTGGTCGGTGAACAGGATCTCGTCGCCGGCGCTCCACGTCATGCCGTTCGCCAGGAAGTTCATGCTCATCGTGGCGTTCTGCGTGAGGGCGATCTCGTCCATGTCGGCACCGATGAAGCTTCCGACATCCGCGCGGATGTCCTCGCGGGGCTGGTAACCGGTCAGGGGTGCCCCGATCTGCGTGTAGTAGGGCCAGTTCGGCAGCTCGACCTCCAGCCGCCGCAACTCGTTCGTTTGTGCCTCCAGGACTTCGCGCGGCATCGCGCCCAGCGTGCCCGTGTTGCAGTAGGCGATGTCCGGGGGGAACAGGAACTCGCGCCGCGCCGCCGCGAAGACCTCCGCATCATCGGCACCGGCGTACGCTGCGAAGCGACGGTTGTCGGTGACTTCCGCATGCACGCCCGTGCGGCTCGCCGCCAGCAACACCGCACTGCCGCTCAGTGATAGAAACGCGCGCCGTCCCAATGAGTCCGTCATGATGTCACCCGATTCCGCTCCATGGTTCGTCCGTTGACACTCCAATCAACCTAAGGCCCCGCAGCGGGAGATGGGTTGCGGTGAACGCGACATCGTCGCGGCGGGCGCGTGCATAGCGGCTCGATGCCCACTACAGTCGACCGCGCTGACCCGCCCCGCTGGATACGCCATGCCCTACGCGCGCACAACGACCGGACCACACGTCGCGGCCGAGCTCATCGGCCTCTACCGCCGCCAGCTCGAAGCCTGCCGCCTGCGTCCGGATGAATCCTGTCTGATCATCACCGACACAGCGTACGATCCCACACCATCCGCGGCGTGCCTCGGCGCGGCCCTCGCCCTCGAGGCGAACCCCGCGCTCCTGACGTTGCCGTTCTCCCGTCCATTTCGGGGAGAGTCGCTCGCCGCCACGCTTGCCGAAGCGGATCTGATCGTCGGCTTCACCACCCACCGGCTGCACTACGATCCATACCTGCGGGCCGCCCTCGACGGGGGGACGCGCGCCCTTCTGGCGGTACAGCCGTCGCACGTCTTGCAGAGGCTCACGGCCGACCCCGAGGTCGTGGCTCGAACCAGGCTCGGGGCCGAGAGGCTGGCCAGCGCCACGACCCTCTCCATTACCTCGCCCCACGGCACAGAGCTGACGATGACGGTATCGGGTCGGCCGGCGTTGGCTCACTGCGGCGTCGCCGATGAGCCCGGACATTTCGATTTCTGGGGGGCGGCGATGGTCGAGATCGCGCCGTTGGAAGGGAGTGTGGAAGGAACGCTGGTCCTGGGACGTGGCGACCAGGTCTTCCACCTGGGCCGCTACATCGATGACGAGGTGCGCATCCAGTTCGAGAAGGGCCGAGCGGTCAGCATCGGCGGAGGACTCGACGCTGTCCTGCTCGAGTCTCACCTGTCCAGCTACGATGACCCCAATGCCTTTCTGGCTGGCCACGTGGCCTGGGGCACCGACCACCGCGCATCGTGGACGGCGCCACTCGTGCAGTTTCCGGAGGCCGGCGCAGGAAACGCGGACACGGAAGGCTTCCTGGGCTCGGTACAGGTCGAGCTCGGCAGCAACGACGACCAGTTCTTCGGCGGCACCATCCGCAGCGACGCCCATCTCGGGCTATGCCTGCTCGGAGCCAGCGTCGCGCTCGATGGCGAACGGGTTATCGAGGCCGGACGCTTCACCGGCTCGCTGCAGAGTTGTCAGCCGGAGGCTTGATCGGCGGTACTCCCGAGGGCGCTCACTCCAATTCCACAGCACCGGCAAGCAGACGGCTGGCGGTGGGGTGCGAGCGATGGCCCACCCGACCCCGGAGGGTCAGGTGGGCCATCGCACCCCTGCCTCGGCTCCTCAGATCATGAGGTGCAGGTCAGTCTCAGGCCGCTCCCGTCCGACGTGCCGGGGCCGACGCGCAGGCTCAAGAAGATGCTCCCGCTCTCGTCGCGATTCTTCGGGAGAAGGAGCTGCGTGCGGAAGGTCGATACCATCGTGACCTGGTCGGTCACGACGCTCCGGTCACGCTCGGCGACCTGCGCCCGCAGCGGCTCTCCCATCTCGCCAGTGAGCGGATTGATCGGCGTCAGCTCGAGCTGACCGCGTGCGTGGAAGCGAGTCATGTAGTTGCCGCTTCGCGCCACGACGACCTGCTGCGTGAACCGGATCGGTCCGGTGACGTACAGGTAATCCAGAGGTCCGCTCGAGCAAAACGGCTTCGGGATGGTCTGATCGAAGTCGAGCACGAATTCTCGCTTGGATACGACCCGCTCGTTGCCGACCGGGCCGCCCAGCGCGAGTACGGTCGCGCGCCCGTCGTTCGCCATGGGCACGGGATCGGTCACGGGGCCGATCGGACCACCGATCAGGCCCTGTAGCTCAGGGGGCAGCCCACTGTAGATCAGCGGGTTGATCGCCCGAAACGTCGGCTCCGGCGTAATCACCTGAGTCCCGGACGGAGGAGCGACCAGCAGGCCGGAGCGGACGAAGTCGACGGTGACGAGCTGTTCGGCCAGCTCCCACGCAAGCACCTCGTGTTCGTTCGTTCCCGGCACGATCACCTCGAAATGCGCATTGGCAATCGTCCAGTCACCCGATGGGAACATACGGATGTGGAACCGCAACGGCGCATAATCCCCGCACTCCAGCTGGATGGCACTCGCCGTCCAGTCGACCGGCGATGCGTACCCCACCTGGTTCGAACCCATCGCCTCCTTCCACGTGCAGTTGAAGGGCGCGGCGTCGGGGAAGCCGAAGGCCGTGCGGTTCCCGTCCAGCATCATCAGCGCGGCGCGGAGCGAACGGGGATCGATGTCCGGGAAGACCACGTTCATCGGGTCGGACGGCGCGGCGCCGATCAGCGAAGCCGTGTACGGCCACATCTCCAGCGACGAAGCGGGGCCCGCGACGGTGAAGAGCGGTGCCGGAGCGGGCGCCGCCGCACGTGCGGCCTGCACCTCGACCGCAGCATCGACCGCCACGGGATCGGGAGTGTCGCACCCCTGGAGAAGCAGTGCACCTGCCGCCAGTAGTGGCCAGAGCCTGGAAACGAGGGGCTTCGAGACGGTGTCTCCTAACATCGGGACCTCCTGTGGACGTAATGCCCGGATCAGATCATCCAGAACGTCATCAAAGTTCTGGGTCTCCGAGGCTGCGGTCCCTACGCCGAATGACGTAGGTCACGTGCAACGGACACAGAGAGTCGACCCGGGACGCTTTTGCTTTCTCGCCAGACTAGGCGCGGAGCGTCACCTGAGCGTCATCTGAGCGTCACTTGCCCACAATCCACCGTGCCCGAGCCCAGTCCACGGGGCGAAACGCGGCACCGCTACTTCGTCAGTGCGGGAGCCGGACCCGAGCATCACGGGGATTACTGCGGTCGCGACTCCGACTCGGAGAAGCTCACCCGAAAGATCACGTAGCCTCCCGCCAGGAACAGAAATGATACGGCGCAGCCGAATGCGAACAGAGTCCCGTCACCCATCTCGACCCCCAGCCAGGAGAAGCGCGCCGGCCGAACAGATCGACGGGACCCAAATGCCGACGAACATCCCCCGCTCACGATCCCCATTGAACCAGAGCACGACGGAGAGCACGAAGGATAGGAACGCCGCGGAGAGAATGAGGGCCTTGGCGACCCTGATCCGCTTCCTGTCGACGGCGCGATGCGAGTTGTTCGGTGATTCCATGATTTGTTGCTCCTTGGTAACTGAGAATCGGTGTCTCAGCGAGTGAATCGCTGTGCACGTTGCAACCGTGACTGACCTCGGTGACTCCGGAATGGCCCTGGGAAACAGACCGTCGAAGTCGATAATAAATATGAACAGAACATGAACGACACTCGGTCAGGATACCCTGATGTGCGCATCCGTACAAGGCCTATTGAGCCTTTCTTTTACGCCGCCTGTACGGAGTCAAGGGTACGGTGAGGTCGTTCCGCGTTGCGGGCTGCCGACGCGCCGGCAGCCGACCCCGCCCGAAAAGACC
>JBDGVS010000248.1:0-4521 GCA_039585535.1 Gemmatimonadota bacterium
GCCTCCTCGTCTCCCCTGCTCTGCCTCGTCAACTGGTGCCCCATCCCACATCGCTTCCGGCCACGAGAGGCCCTTTGAACTTCCTATCCGTCACGGCTCTGCAACGCACACGAGGCTCAGTGCCACCGCGGTAACGGCGGGAATCGACCCGTGCGCGCGGATGAATCGAGTGAACACTCTGACCCTCGCGGTCAGAAGGAAAACGATGCGCCGGTCGCGAGGACGTTCAGGGGTCGCAACCCGATATCCGGGCGTTCGACCTCGTATCGCCGTAAGCCGAGGTAGACCGCCAGGTCCATCTCGGACAGACGCTGCTGTACGAAGGCGCCGAACGACTCCGACCGCTCACCGGACACCGCTGCGTTTCGGATCGTGACGCCGTCCAGGGAGAACGCCGTCGTGCCGACCGAAATGAGGTCCGCCAGCCACCCGGCCTTCAGGAAGAGTCCGTTGATGTCTCGCCCGTCCAGCGCCCAGGACCGGCCTACGCCCGGGGTCAGGCTCAACCCGCTGTCCTCGTGTCGGACGGAGACGCCGACATCGACCTTGTGCTCCACGTCCCGGTAGGGCTCGTGCTGGTACGTCGCGGCCGCTCGAACGCTCCAACCCTTCGGGTCGGGGAAATAGCGAAGCGACGCGTCCCAGCGAGAGTCCGCGGCGATCGATCCCGACAGCGTCATTCCACCGGCGAACGCGGGCGAGTCGTAACGGAAGCGGTCCGAGAGAAGGAGCCGCTCGGTATCGGCGAAGTGCTCGTTGACCCGGACATCGCTGAGCTCGTTCGTGCTCTCGTCCACGAACTTCATGCCGGGCGCCAGCATCCCGACCGCGAGTGACGCACCGGGTGTCGTACCCGAAAGGTCCAGAGACGGGAGCACCCACGCCGACGCGAAGCCCCGACCGAAGCTCGCGGTGCCGAAGCGCGGGTGCCCAATGACGAGCTCCGCATCCCGCACGGTGAGCTCCGTGCCCGGATCCGAGAGGTCCTGACTCACTCGAACCGGGCGATTACTCTGGATCCCGAGCTCCAGGGACCCCGCGATCCACCAACCACTCACAGCCTCCCGCCTGGAGTCCACACGCAGCATGGTCGGGCTTTGATCCGAGTCCGTGAAGAACCCGTTCGTCTCGCTGCCGTCGCGCACCTGCATGACCATGCGGTGGACGCGTCCACTGAGTCGGAGAGACGGTTCGGACGACTCCTGCCCCGACGCGGCATAGGGCGAGGGGACGAGCAGGACGCACACCGTGACCAGGACGCGATCCCACCGCTTCCAAACTCCGAGCCCGAGCGGCACCTGCGGGCCGCTTCGCTTCATCAGGGCCTGCCCCCGGTCGAGCTCAACGGTGAGTCGGGCAGAGCGCAGCTGAAGCTCGAAGCATCGCGCGGGTCACCCTCACCGTTGTACTGCACCACCTCCGGATAGGCGCACACCGGTCTCGAGCCGGCGGGCTGCATGCTCTGGTCGAGCCAGTAGGCGACGATCTCGTCCGGCGCTTCGTCGGTCTCCACCCAGTGATCGATTTCCTCGAGGAAGTTGACCCACGACGGTCCGGGCCCTCCGAGACAGTGCTCGACGCCCGGCATCAGGAACATGCGAACGTCGTTCGAGGCGGTCTCGTCCACGGCCAGGACCTCCTCGTAGTAATCGGCGAATGCGAGTGAGGTTTGCGCGTTGTCCGACCAGCCGTTGTAGATCAGCAGCTTGCCGCCTCGCGCCCGGAATGCCGACAGATCCGGGTTCGTGGCGTTGAGGGTCTGGGCGGCCTTCGAGGCGTCCCGCTCGAAGTCGTCCCAGTCGTAACCCACGTAGCTCCACTCGGGATCGTTGTACACGAGGTACCTCATGATCCCGTTGCCGAATCCGAAGTACGCGTTCGGCTCGACCGGCACTTCGAAGTCGCCCATGTCGACGCCTTCCTGGAAGTCTCCGGCTTCGTCCAGATAGGCCAGCCCTCCGGTCAGCCAGCGGGCCCAGCCCCCCGGGGCCGCCTCTCCACCGAAGGGAAAGCCGCGATAGAGCGACCGGCCCTGCGAGTCCGTGGGGCCACCGTACACGACGCGGACGGCCGCGAGCTGCTCGGCGCTGAGGCACTGATCCGTCTTCTCCCCGTCGCACAGCAGGGTGCCCACGTCGAACGTGCACCGTCGGGGATCGTTGAGAATCCCGTCCTCGAGGCCGTCCAGGGCGTCGCACATCGCGAGATACGACGACTCGATCAGGCTCTGCTCCGCGGGCCCGACCACGGCGCGCTGCAGGTCGGAAGGGTCGGGATACATGACTTCGTTGATCTGCGACGCGAGCGCCGCGATCCCCGTCCAGTCGAACGCTGGCGAGCCCGCCACGATGCCGTCGAAATCCTCCGGGTACCGCTGCGCTTCCATGAAGCCATGCCCGCCCCCGCGCGAGCAGCCCGTGAAGTAGCTGCGCGCGATCTCCGCGTCGTAGTAGGCGGTGATGAGCGCCTTCGCCGTGACGGCCGTCCGGTGCACCGCCTGGTGCCCGAAGCTGACGACCCGCTCCAGGTCGTCGAATGCCCAGCTCGCGTCGAGGGGATGGCCCTGGTGACCCGTATCGGTACCCACCGTGGCATACCCTCCCTGCAGGGACCCGAACAGGAGCGACGTGTTTTGCACCGTTCCGACGAATCCGCCACCGCCCCCCATGACGAACTTGCCGTTCCACGCGTCGGGAAGCAGGAGCTCGAAGTTGGTTTCGGTACCGATGACACCCGACACGAAACAGTGCGGCACGGGCTCGGCCTGTTCGACGACGGAAGTGATGCGCACATCGGGAAGAGCGGGCAGGGACTCGGGCGCGCAGATCGCGTCCGTCTGCACGAGGGCGGCCCCGTCCACGCCCGCGGCATCGTCGTCCGCCGGGGCTGCGCAGGAGGCCAGGATGAGCACCGCGAGTGGCGCTGCGCCGGATTTCCTCATGTCTGTCCTCTTCTTCGGGGGTCGCGAATAGGTGCACGATATATCCGCCAAACTACACTTGACCTGCCCGCGCCCGCGATACCAATCTGTCGATTCGAGTCACGCGAAACGGTCGAGTGGGAGGCCCGCCGTGGGCAGCAAGTCGTGCAACGTGTGCGGCGGAAGCGGTTCCAGGACCCGGGTTGAATGGCGACCAAGTCCCTTCGGGGGTATGGGACAGAGCGTCACCAACCGCGAGATGTGCACCACATGTGTGGGTACTGGTAGCATCTACGTGCCCGATCCGCCCATCCGCAGGCCGAAGCCCACGGGGCGAGGGGGCGGCGGTGGACGGGCCAAGCCGGGCGTACCCTGGGGGTTCAAGAAGAAGCAGCCGGAGCCCGACGATGACACGGGGATAATTCACATTGATCCCGAGGTACCCCCTACCCCGGAGGAAAAAGGCCGCGTCGTTGCGGCGTTAATCGGGATGATGGCGTTCGCGGGTGTAGCCCTCTACGTGGGATGGGTCGGCACGCTCTGGGCCTCCCTTGTGCCCCCTGTCGTGGTCGGAGTGATCGTGTGGCTCGTGCTGCGGTCCTTTCCCATCGCCACGCTTCGCATGATCCAGCTCGTGTTGTTGGGCCTGCTCGCGGGATGCGCCTACTACTTGGCCAACCTGTTCGGCCTGTTCGGCAGCGGACACACACCGTGAGAGGGCTCGCCTGTGAGTGACGAACTCTATCGCCATGAGGGCGAGAACTCCCGATCCGTCCGTGTCGGGGTCGACGGCGACACGCTCAAGGTCGACACGCTCGACATGGGCCCAGTGACGAGGGAGGTCTGGGGGGCTTCCGACTATGAGTTCTGGACCTCCATCGAGCGTGAACACTGGGGTCCCCTCGCGATCGCCCTGATCAAGGAGCACCTCGGGGGCGAGGCTCGGGCGACCGACCGACTCAGGGAGATCTGCGAGAAGCACGGCGTACCCCATGTGTGGGACCGGTGGATCTAACCGGGCGGCCCGAGCTCGTGTCCGAGGCGCCGGCTACCGAAGGCGATGCCGCCTCACCCAGCCCATCCGCCGAGCCCGAGCCCATCCCGGACTTCGAGCTCGACCAGTCCACTCCCCACGACTTCGATCTCTGAGGCTCCCGAATCCGGCCGGCCACCCGGAGAGTCTCCTTTCACCTCTCCCCGCCCATCTGCACATCTCGCCGGCCCATTCCGGCTCACCGAGCTCTGGTGGCTCGCCCGCCGCAGGGCGGCACCTGCTTAGGCCCCTCCCCGCTCGTCTCCCTCGTCACCCCCTGCCCTGTCCTACCCCGCCTCCCGCCGCCAAGCGCCCTTTGAACTTCCTATCCGTGATTCTGCTGCGCGACCTACCTGTCCACCGCGCAGCGACATGAAAACCGCCCTGCAGTGCATTCGTCTTCGGCACGCCCCCGTTGATCATCGCGACCAGAATCGTGAAGAGCAGCAGGTACTGCTCCGCCTGTTCGAGGCCCAACTCGACCGTCTGCCCGGTCACCATGCTGATCGCAAGGACCGCCGGAATCGTGAGTCCGATGGTCGACACCGCGGAGCCGAGGGCGATGTTG
>JBDGVS010000249.1:0-4514 GCA_039585535.1 Gemmatimonadota bacterium
CGATGGTAATCAGATCTGCGTGGTTGGCTTCCGCCCAATCGTGGTCGTCCGACGCCACCCAGAAGACGGGCAGGACCGGTTTGCCGAGCCGGGCCTCGAGAGCTTCGGCAAGTCGAACGGCCGTAAGAGCCTTATGGATGCTGTAGAGCGGCCCCCCGTACAGACCCGGCTGTTGCCCGGTCGTAACCATGTAGCCGCCTTCTTCCACAAATCGCTCGAGCCGGGACGCATCCGCTCCTTCCGGCACGATGAGCGCCTCAACCGCCCGCGCTCTCGCTTGCCGATCAAAGCGACCGTCCACCTCCGCAGCCTTCGCAGCGAAAGCGTCCGGATCGTCGAAGCGAAGGCCGAAAAATGCCGGCGCGGCGCCTGCTCCGGAGAGGTAGTCCTGTACAACCCGCGCGCCCGTGGGACGCGAGACGATCAGCTCCATGTCAGCCTTTGTGGTACGGTTCGCCGCGCAGGATCGTCCCTGCCCGATACAACTGTTCGGCCAGAACCAGCCTGGCCATCTCGTGTGGAAGCGTCATGCTGGAGAGCGTGAGCTGTCGACGCGCCCGCTGGAGCACCTCAGCCCCAAGGCCGAAGGCTCCGCCGATGACGAAGGCGACACCCGCCGACGCTCGGACCGCGTGCTGTTCGAGATACCGAGAGAGAGCGTCAGAGTCCATCCCCTTGCCCTCTCGCGTCAGCGCGACGATCTCGACCTCCGGAGGGATTCGCGCGAGGAGACGTTCGGCTTCCTGGGTCCTCACGATCTCTGGCGGTGTGTCCCGCCCCCGCCCTCCCGCGCCGACTTCCACGACGTCCAGCTTCCAATAACGCCCGGCGCGCCGTTCGTACTCGGCTACCGCGTCCTTGAGGTCGCCACGAACACGTCCGACCACGACGATGAGAACCCTCACAGCGCGCGCGCCCGGGCAGCCGCGTCGACCCCTGCGATGCGTGCACGTACGGCCTCCTCACCCCAGTCCCAGACGAGCTGCTGGCGCAGGACCCACGTCTCGCCGAGCACATCGGCAAAGACCCGAAGCTTCACAGCGTCCTTTTCGGTCACGACGATCGGGCGGCCTTCTGCTCGCTTCCGTGCGGTGTGAGCATCGTCTTCCGTGAACGGATGATGATCCGCGAAGGCGAGGAGATCGACATTTCCTGAAGCCAATCGGGCGACATCGTGTCGGAACGCCTCCGGGCGCGCGATGGCGGTGAGCGCCAACGGCTGCTCGAGCGGTTCGGATAGTGGCACGTTCGGATCGACCAGCCTCTCGAGCCGATCGGCGAGCAGGTGGACGCACGCGAGCACCCGATCGTTCCCGACCGACGGCACACCGCTCACCCTCTGCTCGAGTGCGCGGGCCTCATCCTCTGACGCACTGCGTCTGGTCAAGACAACGACGTCCGCGCGTGAAAGTGACGCAGCGGGCTCACGGTACGGGCCACAGGGCAGCACACGCCCGGGGAAGTGATCTTCCACTGCAAGCAGGACCACATCGAGATCCCGCGCGAGTCGGCGGTGCTGAAAGCCGTCGTCTACCACCACGACCGTCGCCCCTTCCCTCGCGGCACGCCTCGCTCCTGAGACCCGATCAGGGTCTGCCAGCACGGCGATACGGTCGTTCCAACTACGGTGCAGCAAGACCTCATCGGCACCATACCCACTGAGCAAGAGCGAGGGCTGCGCGCCGCCGTCGGCCAGCGCCCGGGCCACCCAGGCGGCGAAGGGAGTCTTGCCCGTGCCTCCAACCGCGAGGTTCCCGACCGACACGATGGCCACGCCTTCGAGTGCCACACCGCCACGCCGGTCCCATCGCCGGTTCCTCAGCGCCGTAACGGCACGCCAGATACCGGCGAATGGCATGAGTACCACGGTCAGCACGCTTCCGCGCACACCATACTCTCCCGCCCACCAGCGTCGGGCGAAACGCGTAAGCCAGCCGTTCACAGCTTCTCCCGTTCGGTCATCGCAGCCCCGATCTCGGCGGCCATCTCTTCGAGATGCTCGCGCGATGCGTCGCGGGGGACGTCTCGGGGAGTCAGGTATTCGACCTCGATCGAGGAGAACGGCTTCGGAACCATGAACTGATCCCAACTATTGAAATTCCACGCACCCCCCGGCCTTACCACGAGCGGGACCACCGGGATCTCCGCCAGCTGGGCGGCCACGAGCGCACCCGGCTTGAACACCCTGGGAGGGCCCTTCGGACCATCGGGTGATACCCCGAGATCGTGCCCCGCCCTGGCCGCACGCACCAGTCCCTTCAATCCACGCTTGCCCCCACGGGTGCTCGACCCACGGACCGTCGAGACACCCAATCGCTGGAGCATTCGTGTGGCGTACTCGCCATCGTCGTGCTCGCTCACGAGTGCGCACACACCCGTGTGGCGAAACACATGGACGAGCGTGAGAAGATGTCCGTGCCAGAATACCCACATCACGGGCCGTCCCGCGTCCCGGTACGGCTGCACCTGCTCGGCGCCGATGCGTCGGATCCGGGTCGTGAGAAAGAGGCCACCGACCAAACCTGCACCGAGAACCCCCGCGCTCTGAAAGCGTATTTCGCTCAAGGCTCGCTCCCGGCGCCGTGGTCCACACCGAGCAGCTCGCTTACGAGGTCGGCCACCCGCGTCGCCGCGCCCGCGTCCCCCAGGCGTTTGCGCACAGTCCGCAGACCCTCGACCTGGGCTGCCCGGGTGGCACTCTGCTCGTCCAGCAGCTCCAGCAGCACCGGTGCCACCATATCGGGATTCAGCTCTTCCTGGAAAAACTCAGGTACGACCCGGTCTCCGGCGATCAGATTGGGAAGCCCGATGTGCTCTGTCTTCACCAGTCTTCGTGCGAGCGCCGCGGTAATGGCACTCGTGCGATAGCCGATCGCGAAGGGAGTTCCCTCAATCGCCGTCTCGAGTGTCGACGTGCCGGACTTCACGAGCGCAGCCTGGGCATGGCGCTGCAGGGCCCGCGTATCGTCCACGACCGGAAAACCCAGCTCGTGAAATGGCCCGGCATGTAACGATGCGGCCCTCGAAAAGACCGGCAGAACGTCAGGCCGATGCGCGACAACACGTTCCGCGATCGCGCGGAACGGTTCGAGGTGGCGCGCCAGCTCCTGCTCACGTGAACCGGGGAGCATCGCCAGGATCGGCCGGCCATCGTCCAGTCCATGTCGGGTCAGGAATTCGACCCGCCCCACAACGTCGTCCGGCCGATCGATGAGCGGGTGGCCGACATAGGTGGCATCGACGCCGAACCGTCCAAGGAACTCTGTTTCAAACGGGAGAATCACGGCCACCCGATCCGTGATCTCTGCCATGAGGCGCGCTCGGCGCTGCTTCCACGCCCAAACCTGGGGGGCGATGTAGTAAAGAACGGGGATTCCCCGGTCGTGCGCAGCCCGCGCCATCCGGAGGTTGAATCCCGGATAGTCCACAAGGATCACGAGATCGGGGCGTTCCTCATCCATGAGCCGGTGGAGTCGACGTGTCAGCCGCCGGAAGAACGGGATGCGTGGCAGTACTTCCACGAAGCCCATGACGCTGAGGTCGTCGAGACCCGCAAGGAGATCGACTCCAGCGTCTGCCATGCGAGCCCCGCCGGTCCCGACCAGCCGCACGTCGGGAAATCGCGCCCCGAGCTCGGTCGCCAGGGCCGCAGCGTGGTGGTCGCCGGAAGGCTCGCCCGCGAGGATGAGTACGGAACGGCCGGACGGCGTTCCCGCAGATGCGGTCACGAGTCGATCAGAACGCCCTGCCGAGGTACCAGATTGCCACAACAACCATGAACAGCATGGCGATCAGCTTGCCACGGGGCATGCCCTTTCTGGTTTCCATCCAGCTTTGCTTGCGGCGCTGCCGCACTCGAATCAATGACATCTGTGCTCTCTCCGATCCGCCAGAAACCGGTGGGGGTGACCTGGAGTCAGGATGTGACGCCGCGCTCGCTCGCTCGAATGAACTCGATGAGGTGTCGGACCTCCGGCACCATCGCGATCTCCGCTTCGATGCGATCGAGTGCCTTGGTGAGATTCACGTCACTCTGAAACAACGTGCGATACGACTGCTTCAGTGCCTTCCGAACCTCTGCCGAGAGGCCGCGGCGCTCGAGCCCGACACTGTTGAGTCCATAGAGCTTGGGCGGATTCCCGGCTACACGGCAGTACGGAGTGACATCCTGTGAGATCCGGGAGCCACCGCCCACAAAGGCGTGCGCTCCGATCCGTACGAATTGGTGCACCGGCACCACGCCACCGATGATGACCCAATCCTCAATCATCACGTGCCCGGCGAGATTCACCGAGTTCGCGAGGATGACATGGCTTCCGATCTCGCAGTCGTGCGCGACGTGGGAGTATGCCATGAGAAGGCAGTCGCTCCCGATCACGGTTCGCCCCGAAGCCGACGTCCCCCGGTTCAGCGTCGCGAACTCGCGGATCACGGTCCGGTCGCCGATCTCGAGGAGCGCCGATTCGCCCTTGAACTTGAGGTCCTGGGGATCGGTGCCGAGCACTGCCCCGTTG
>JBDGVS010000250.1:0-4507 GCA_039585535.1 Gemmatimonadota bacterium
TCGGGATCTGCGGGAAGGTGTTTCGATGCCCGGCTGAACATGACGCTGCGGATCTGAGCCCGGTCGTCCTTCAGCGTGAAGTAGCAGTGCCCAGCACGCGAGCGGGTCCAGTTGCCGATTTCGCCCCCGACCCAAAGCGGCTCGACACTGCTCTCGAGCAGTCCCTTCACCGCCTTGTTCACCTGGTGCACCGACCAGACCTTCGGCTCTCTCGCCGGCGGCTCCTCGGTGGGCTCCGGGGTCGGGTCGAGAGCAGCGTCCGATGTCGCCTCAACCTCGTCATCGAACAGATCGAGGGCGTCGTCGCTCACTGCACGCCCCGGTATGCCCGCATCCCGGCCATGATCCCGGGCGTCACCCGAATCTTACCCCTACGCCGGCCGGACTCAGCGCGCCGCTGCCAGCTCCGCAGACTTCACGGTGTTGGCCAGGAGCATGGTGATCGTCATCGGGCCCACCCCTCCGGGCACCGGCGAGATCGCCGCGGCCTTCTCCTTCACCTCGTCGAAGAGGACGTCTCCGCAAACGCGATAACCGCGCTCACGGCTGGCGTCGTCGACTCGGTTCGTGCCGACGTCGATTACGACCGTCCCTTCCGAGACCATGTCGCCCGTGATCATCTCGGGGCGCCCCATCGCGACCACCAGAATGTCTGCCGTTCGCGTTACCGCACCCAGGTCCGGCGTACGCGAATGTGCGATGGTGACGGTCGCATTGCCGCCGGGGGCCTTCCGCATGAGCAGCGCGGCTGCCGGCTTCCCAACGATGTTGGAGCGACCCACGATCACGACGTGCTTCCCACTCGGGTCGTGGCCGGACCGAACGAGCATCTCGACGACGCCGGCCGGCGTGCACGGAGCGAAGAAGTCGCCGGAGCCGGTGTTCAGGCGACCCACGCTGACCGGGTGGAAGCCGTCCACATCTTTCAGCGGATCAATCGCCTCGATGACCTTCCCCTCGTCGATGTGATCAGGGAGCGGCAGCTGAACCAGAATTCCGTGGATCTCCGGGTCTGCGTTGAGCCCCTCCACCACGCCGAGCAGTTCGTCTTCGGGCGTGTCTGCCTCCAGCGTGATCTGACGCGAGTGGATCCCCATCGCCGCTGCGGCTTTGTTCTTCATGCCGACGTACATCTGCGACGCGGGGTCAGCACCCACGAGTACGGTCGCGAGGCCTGGCACCACGCTCGTCGCGTCCTTCAGCGCGGAAACCTTGTCCTTGAGTTCGGCGCGGATCTCCTCGGAGATCTCTTTTCCGGAGATGATCTGGGTCATCGTGGCGTGGGTTTGAGGTGGTGGTAACGGAGGGCCGAAATGTACGATCCTAGCGCGCGAAGTCGACGGCCCGCGTCTCGCGCACGACGACGACCTTGATCTGACCGGGGTACTGGAGTTCACTCTCGATCCGGCGTGCGACGTTCTCCGAGATCTGTGCCATGTCTCCGTCCGTCACGCGCTCGGGTTCAACCATGACCCGCAACTCCCGTCCTGCCTGAATTGCGAAGCAGCGGGCGACGCCGTCCTGCTCCATGGCGAGCTCTTCCAGCTTCTCGAGCCGCTTTACGTACCCTTCGAGCATCGCTCGGCGAGCACCAGGTCGTGAGCCGCTGATCGCATCCGCCGCCGTGACCAAAAAGGTCTCGGCAAAGAAGTGAGGCTCTTCGTCGTGGTGGGCCTTGATGGCGTTGAGTACGAGCGGAGTCTCGTCGTGCTTCTTGCACAGCCGATATCCGAGCTCGACGTGCGTCCCCTCGTGCTCGTGGGTCATCCCCTTACCGACGTCGTGCAGAATGGCAGCGCGTTTGGTGCCCTGGACGTCGAGCTTCATCTCGGCTGCCATCGAGCCCGCGAGCAGTGCGACCTCGCGAGCATGCTGGAGCTGGTTCTGCCCATACGAAGTCCGGAAACGCAGCCGACCGAGCGTCTTGACGATCTCGGCATGCACATTGTGCAGGCCCAGCTCGTACAGGACCTCCTCGGCAGCTTCGATCATCGTTTTCTCGACCTCGGCCGCAGACTTCTCGACGACCTCTTCGATTCGGCCCGGATGGATACGCCCGTCCTCGACGAGCTTCTCCAGCGCGATACGTGCCGTCTCGCGCCGCACGGGGTCGAAGGCCGACAGCACCACAGCCTCCGGGGTGTCGTCGATGATGACGTCCACACCGGTCGCCTGCTCGAAGGAGCGAATGTTGCGCCCCTCCCGGCCGATAATGCGGCCCTTCATGTCATCGGACGGGAGCTGAACCACGGAAACCGTGGTCTCGGCAGTCAGGTCCGCAGCCATCCGCTGGATCGCGAGCGCGGTGATCTTCTTCGCCTCCCGATCGGCCTCCTTTTGCGCCTGCTCTTTGATCTCGCGCAGGTCGTTGGCCGCCTCGGCCTTCGCGGCGTCCTTGAGATGCTCGACCAGTTCCCGTCGGGCCTCTTCCTGATTCATACCGGCGAGTTGCTCCAGCCGGTGCCGAGCTTCGTCAGCACGTGCTCGAACCTCAGCAGCCTGGCTCTCCAGCGAGCCCTCGCGGGCCTCGAGCGAAGTCGAGCGTCTCTCGAGCTCTTCCTCACGGGAATTCAATCGGTCGAAGCGCCCGTCCAGGGCGTCCGAGCGCTCCTCGGCTCGCCGTTCTGCGCGCTCGGTCTCTTCTCTGCGGCGGATCTCTTCCTTTTCCCACGCTTCGCGGAGACGGAATCCTTCCTCCCGTCCCGCCAGCTCGCCGGCCTTGCGGGCGTTATCGGCCTCGCTGGTGGCCCGCGCCAGAATGCGGGAAGCCTCGTCCTGTGCTTTGCTCTTTTCCAGCTCCTGTCGCGCCTGCTCTCGCTTCGTGAAGACCACGAAACCCAACAGCGCACCCAGAACGAGTCCGACCGCCGCCGCCAACAGTGGCGCGGTGATCATATATGTATGCTCCGAAATCGACCGTCAGGCGGTCGAGTGTGACTGTGTAACAGCGTCAGGATGGTTGCCGAGGAAGCCGCACGCAAGCTGCGACGGGCCGTTTCCGGGCCCTCAGACGGGGATCGAGCCTTCCAGCTGCGAAGCGAGGCGATCGACCTTGGCCGCCAGATCGATGCGGGCTCGTTCCAATTCTTCCCGGGCCTGGAGGCACTCGTCCGCTATGGAGAGCGCTGCCAGGATCGCAGCCTTGTGGCCTTCGATCAGTCCGGCAGCCACCCGGATCTCGTGGATCCGGTCATCGACCATCTGAGCGCACTTCCGTGTGTACTCGGGCTCGGCGCTCGCACGGATCGTATGCTCTTCGCCCGCGATGCGGACCGTGACACTCGTCTTGGCGACGCTCATCCCTGGTTCTCCAAGAAGCGGATGCGGGCAATCATGCGGTCCACGCCGTCTCGGCCACGCTCGAGGCGGGAACGCAAATCGGCATTCTCCTGCTCGAGATCCTTGAGCCGGGTCATCATCATGCCGGCCTCGGCCTCGTCTCCCGTGAAGCGCTTCACGAGTTCCGCGAGCTCGCCGGTCCGGGCCTCCGCTGCGTCGGCCCTGGAGCGTTGGGCTGTGACCTGCGCCGATTCAGCAGTGTAGGCAGTCATCAGGCGTGCGACCGCCGATTCCAGCCGCTCGAAGGCAGCTTCGTCGGGGGCGACCCCGTTATCCTCGGGCTGTGACACCGAGTTCCTCCTCCAGACGCTTGAGCACGGACTTCACGTTGCGGTCGACCTCTTTGTCCTTGAGGGTCCGTTTTGGGGATCGGAAGCGCAAGCGGACGCCGATCGAGCGCACGCCGCCCCCAAGCTCCTCACCCTCGTACACATCGAAGATGGCAGCGGACTCCAACTCCGACGACGATGCCGCATTGATCACGGCCGTCACGCGCTCCGCAGACACGCCAGCCGGAACCAGGAGCGCCAGATCACGCTCTGACCCAGGATACTGAGGCAGAGGCATGTGCGTCACCACGGGTGTCGGATCGGGGTGCGCAGGCAGGGTGATTTCGAGAGCCCATACGTCGCCCGCCCATGGCGGTGTGTCGACCTTATCGTCCGCGACCCTCCCGGCACGGCCGACGATGCCACCACCTTCGGTCCGAACCACGAAGCTCGTATCCGGATCCAGCTGATCGACGTCGGCGGCCTCCGCGCTGATCAGTAGGGGGCCACCATACGCTCGGGCCACGACGTCCTCAAAAAGGCCCTTCAGCTCCCAGACCCCGATCGCCTCGCCGGTGCTCGACCAATGCGGAGGCTCCCGCAGGCCGGTAAGGACTGCGGCCAGGTGCGTCTCTTCGTGCGGAGCCTCACCCGCATTCGTGGCGCGGAAGGACGTCGCAATCTCGAAGAGCCGCACGTCTCGATTGCCGTGCGCCAGATTGTGCGCCAGTCGGCGCAGCAGATTCGGCATGATCGCACGGCGCATGAACGGATGCGTCGTGGCGAGCGGGTTCGCCACCTCGACGTCGCCCTCTCCCGGCGGCACGAATGCAGGCGTCTGGGCCTCGAACAGCCCCCGGCCGGCCAACATGGTGCGAAGTCCGTCTTCCAGAAGGAAC
>JBDGVS010000251.1:0-4906 GCA_039585535.1 Gemmatimonadota bacterium
CGTGGCCAATCCGAATCAGGCACCGGAGATCGCGCTGCCCCCCGACAGCCTCGATGTACCGGCGGCCGCGTCAAACGACACCACGGAGGTGTCGCTTGGCGACCAGTTGCGACGCTGGCTCCCACGTCTGGTTCTCCTGACCGCGCTCCTGATGACGATCTATCGCCTCGTCGCGCCGCGGGTCCCGAGGTGGAGAGCCCACATGGAGGGCACTCACGAGCGACGATCCCAGTCAGAGGCCGCCGTCTTCCGCCGCTTCGAAAAAGCAGCGGCGAGTGGTGATCCACGCGCCACCGCCAATGCCTTCGCGGCCTGGCTCGGTCAGCTACCCGCATTGCAGCCCGCGCCCACCGCCGAGGCGCTCCTACGAGCAGTCGACGACACCGAACTGGCCGCAGAGCTCGCGCGCCTGGACGCATTGCTCTTCGGGGCCCACCCCGGTGACCTTTCGACCTGGTCTGGCGACAGGTTGGCGCAGCGCGCGGCTGCTGCTAGAAAGCATCTCGAGCCATCGAAGAGCGTGATCCACACTCGCCAGGCCGCCGTTCCGCTCGCACATCTCAACCCGTAAAGCAGCGGGACCCCCGACGAATGTGGAACGGCCTACGCCGTCGCGCGTACGTTGTCCCGGACTCTCAACAACTTCGGAGCGCGTGAAGCCGTTTCCCCGCACCGCGATCGCCTTCAGTCTCGCCGCAGCGTTCACCGTGGCTGGCACCCAGCACGCCGAAGCGCAGGAAAGCGACTGGCAGATCGACTTCGGCGCCTCCGTCCAGCTCACGACGATCAGTGGAGATATCGGCTTCACCGGCGTCGACAACGCCCGCACGCTTTCGCTGGGCGACCTCGTTTCCAATGTCCAGCCTGGCTTCGCCATCGAGTTCGACGTCTGGAAGGGCGATTGGGGCCTGCTGGCCGACATGTTCACCGTCGAGTACGAGGGCAAAGCGGCAACCGACCAGAATGCCGTCTTTACGACGCAGGCCGAAGAGTCGGTCGGCCGACTCGCCCTAGGCAGACAGGTCGCCGACGGCGCCCACGTCTACGCCGGCGCCCGCTTCTGGAGCACGGCACTCGACTTCCGACTGACCGAGCCCAATCCGGGCAACCTGGACGGGAGCGACAATTGGGTCGATCCGGTGATCGGCGGCTCCATCGACACGCCGATCGATGACGGCTGGTTCGCCGTCCTCGACGCGGACGTCGGCGGTTTCGGCCTCTCGTCGAACCTCACCTGGCACGCCATGGGGAGCATCGGCTACGAGGTGTCACCCGGCTGGTCGGTCCTCGTCCGCTACCGTGCTACAGGCGTCGACTACGAGACCGACTCGTCGGCCGGCGGCGGCACGGTGACCTACGACACGATCCGACACGGTGCCTTCTTCGGCCTCGTTCTCCACTTCTAGTTCTTCTCGACACCCTCCTTCGAATCCTGACTCAGATCTCATGATGAATTCCAAGACAGCTCTTCTGCTCGCCGGTGCCCTCATTCTCCCAGTCGCAGTCTCCGGACAGGACAGCATGGAGATTCCGCCCGAGATCATGGAGGCGATCCAGGGAGACATCTCGACCATCCACATGGACGTGATGCAGGCCACGATCCGCCTCGAGCCGGGCCAGGCTGGCGCATTCTGGGGCGTCTACGAGGAGTACCTGAGCGAGGCGCAGGAGCTCACAGCTCAGCGCACTGAGCTCGTTCGCGACTTCGCGGTGTCCTTCGAAACGATGACCGACGCCAGCGCGTCGGAGATCGGACAGCGAGCACTCGCCCTCGAGAATCGTCGGATCGATCTTCTCGGTGAGTACTTCGGAAAGATCTCGGACGACGTCGGTGGCATCGCCGCCGGCCAGTTCCTGCAGATCGAGAACAGGATCGCTACGCTCAAGGACCTCCGACTCGCGATGGACGTCCCCATCGTCGGCGGATGAAGAGGAGTCAGTCGATGAGTCGGGCCGCATGCGCCCTCATCGCGCTTTTCGTTTCGGTAGCCACACCGGCACTGGCTCAGGACGCAGCTGAGGCCGAGCTCGCCAAGCAGCTCTCGAATCCGATCGCCTCGCTGATCTCCTTCCCCATCCAGATGAACTGGGAGGAGAACATCGGGAGTGCAGACACCGGCAACAGACTCGCGGTTAATCTGCAGCCGGTTCTCCCCTTCGAGCTCTCGGAAGACTGGAATCTGATCTCGAGGACGATCCTGCCGGTGGTCTGGCAGGACAATATCTTCACGGGCGCGGGGAGTCAGTTCGGCCTGGGAGACGTCGTTCAGAGCGCATTCTTCTCCCCGAAAGCTCCAGCCGGAAAGTGGATCTGGGGGGCGGGCCCGGTGCTTCTGTTGCCCACCGGCACGGACGAGCTCCTCAGCGCGAAGAAGTGGGGCATCGGACCAACCGCGCTGGCCCTGACACAGCGAGGCCCGATCACCGCCGGGGCACTCGTGAATCACATCTGGTCTGTCGCGGGCGACGCCGACCGCGGGGACCTCAGCGCCACCTTTCTTCAGCCGTTCTTCGCGTACAACACGCCAACTGCATGGACATTCACGCTCAACACCGAGAGCACGTACGACTGGAAGTCCGAACAGTGGAGCGTGCCGATTTACGGTGGTGTCACCAAGGTCACGAATCTCGGCGGCCAGCTCGCCAGTGTGGGCGGCGGGCTTCGATACTGGGCAGCGAGTCCGGACTCTGGTCCGGAGGGGCTCGCCTTTCGCTTCCTCGTGATCCTGCTCTTCCCGAAGTAGGGCGCAGGGCCCACACGAGCCCCACCGAGTACACACCGGGGATGTAGTGACTGAAAATGCCAACAGCAGGTCCGAGTCGGCGCCCGCGGAGTCCACCGCCGCGGGCGCCCTCATCGGCTGGGTGACTGTCTTCTCACTCGCCTACGCCATCGTCCGATACCACGTGCTCGGGCCCGTGCCCTGGAAGGACTTCCCGTTCTTCATCCTGAACAAGGCGCTAGCCCTCGACGCGTTCATCCTGCTCACGCTCAACTTCGGGCTCGGCCCGGTGAACAACGTGATCGGGCGGGTGCCCCCCACATGGCTGAGCGCCCGAAAAGCGCTGGGCATGACCGGCTTCCTGCTGGCTCTGGTTCACGTCCTCATGAGCTTTCTGCTCTTCAAGCCCGAGGTGTACGGCCAGTTCTTCCTGGACGACGGCACGCTGACCCTCTTCGCGGGACTGAGCATGCTGGCCGGGGTGCTGGCCTTCGTGGTGTTGTGGGCGTACAACCTGTCCTTTCAGACGTTTCTTCGAGAAGACAAGGCGTTCATCGGCTTCCTCACGAGCCGCCGCTTCCTGATCTGGGCGTTGCTCCTGGGTGGCGTCCACGTCTTCTTCATGGGCTTCCAGGGCTGGATGCGACCCTCCGGCTGGAATGGCGGCCTTCCCCCAATCAGCCTCGTCGCGTTCGCGATCGGCGTCGTGGGATACGGAGCCAATCTGGTCGGTCGACGCTAGACTCACGTCGACTTGTGAGGTAACCCAAGACTTCCATGAAACGCTTCCTTCACGAACCGCTCGTCCATTTTCTCGCGCTCGGCGCGCTCCTCTTCGCGATCGGGGTCGTTCGAGGCGAACCCGCGACTCCCGGAAGTACTCGGATCGCGATCACCGAGGGGCACATCGATCGACTGCTCGAGGGCTTCGGAGCGACGTGGAATCGCCCGCCGACGGAGGAAGAGTTCCGGGGCCTGGTGGAAGAGTTCCTGAAGGAAGAGGTGCTATACCGTCAGGCGCTCGGCATGGGCCTCGAGCAGGGCGATCAGATTATTCGGCGGCGCCTCCGCCAGAAGCTCGAGTTCATGACGGCCGACTTCGTGGGCACCGTGCAGCCGACGGAAGAGGAGCTCTCCGCCTACCTCGCCGAGAACGCCGAGCGGTACCGAGGCGACGGGAGTCTGCGCTTCCTGCACGTGTATGTCTCGGACATCAGTGACGATGGATTCCGGCGCGCTGAGGAGCTGCTCGCCGCGCTTCAGGCCGAGCCGGAGCAGGACATCTACGCGATCACGGACCCCTTTCTCCATCCGCTGGCCTATCCGGACGTGCGGGAGGTCGAGGTGAGTACGCTCTACGGGCCCGACTTCGCCGACCTGATGATGCAGCAGCCCATCGGAACGTGGAGCGGACCTCTGCCCTCGCCGTTCGGCCTTCACCTCGTGCGCGTCGATCGCCGTACCGAAGGGGAGCTACCCGCTCTCGATGCGGTCCGTAACGAGATCTACCGGGACCTCATGTTCGAGCGGACGAACGAAGCTGAGCAGGCGTACTTCGAGGGCCTCCTCGATCAATACACGGTCACCGTCGATTGGCCTGAGGGAATGGAGCCGCTTGAGCTACCCGGCGTCGCCCGATGACCGCACGCATGCTCCGGATTCTCGCCGGGCTCCTGATGTTCGCCGCACTTCCGCATGGTCTGCCCGGCGGTCCGGAGATCGCGGATGCCCATGAGTCGCGCCCAGGCTACCTGGAACTCCGTGAGGTCGAGCCCGGCGTGTACGAGTCGCTCTGGAAGCGACCCACGGGTGGCGAGGTCGAGATCAACATCGCGCCGGTCTTTCCCGCAGAGTGCGGGCTCGTGGGGGCCGGATCTCAGGAGGTTCGTACGGAGGGCGCCTTCGTCGCACGCGGAACGATCCGTTGCGAGGGCGGCCTCACCGGCAGGAGCATCGCGATCGCGGGACTCGAGACGACGATCACCGACGTCCTGATCCGCATCTACTACATGGACGGGCTTCAGGAGACACACCTCGTCCAGCCGAACCGTCCGTCCGTGGAGATTGGAGGACCGAGCGGTATCGTCCAACGCGTCGGTGCCTACCTTCGCCTGGGTATCGAGCACATCGCGCTCGGGGTGGATCACCTCCTCTTCGTGCTCGGCCTGCTCCTGATCGTCTCG
>JBDGVS010000252.1:0-4486 GCA_039585535.1 Gemmatimonadota bacterium
ATCCGTGATGCCGTCGTGAGCTCCCGGATTTCGCTCCGGCGCTCGGCGGCGACTTCGAGAATGCTGCTGAGTGCGAGCACGCCTCCCCGGATCTGATGGTAGTACCGCTCGTCTTCGGGGATCTCGACGACCGTGCCGTCCTGCATCACGCGGCGTGAGTTCCGGGGCGTCTCCAGGAGGATCCCGAGAGAGTTGGTGAGCCCAGTGTAGACGTGGTGTTTACGGGGCTCGACCGACGTCGACCCCCAGCCGCGCACGCCATTCTGCGTGTTCACTCCGGAGTAGTCGAAGGCTCGATAATCTTCGGTCTCCACCGCTTCGCGGATCCGGGGGAAGATGTTGTCGTACGTCCAGGCTCGGAGCTCGCTGTCGGCGGCTGGATTCAGCGTCCCCTGATAGGTGATCACGTACGGGTCGGAGCCGCCGTGGTGGCCGTCGACGTGGATGTCGGGCGTCCACTCGGTCATGACCTGGGTCACGTAGGCATGGATCTCCTGCGACTCGAGCTTCACGTAGTCGCGATTCATATCGTAGCCGGCCTCGTTCGTGCGCCGCTGTACCTCGCCCCCGTCGGGGTTGGTAAGCGGCGTACCGATCACGATGACGTGGTCGAGCACGTGGCGCAGACTGCCACCGACAAGCTCCTTCGCGACGAGCTGGAACGCCTCCTTGGGGGACACCTCACCACCGTGCACGGACGGAGCGACGAAGACGATCGTCTTGCCCGACCGGATCGCGTCCTGCGCGTTCACGATGGGATCGGAGGCGATGATGATGAGGTTCAGCTCACGACCCATGAGCGTTTCCGTCAGGGGCTGCATGCTTACGAGCTCGCTCATTTCGTCGAGGTCGTACCAGAACTCCATCAGCGGTTCGAACGGCGTCGGGCCGGAGCGGAAGTTCTCCTGCTCCTGCCACGTCTGGGGGAGAGTCTGCCCTGCGGCCGGTATCGCGAGCGATGCCGAGGTCAGCAGGGTGAGGGCGGCGAGCAGAGGGTAGTTGCGCATGGGATGTGCTACGGAGCCAGAGAGCTGAGTCGATCGGTCGAGTCGGCATTGTGTGGGTGGCGCCCCGAATGGGCCAGTCGACGGGCTTTGCCGGGGTGGGCCCGGCCCGTATCTTGGCGCCCATGAGCTCCCCCTCTCTCTGGGATCGGATGCGCCGCGCGCGCGTCGCCCAGGTCCTCTTCGTTTACCTCGGTGCTTCCTGGGGTGTCCTGCAGATCGCGGACACGCTCACGGAGGCCCTTTCGCTTCCAGAATGGGTGTCACCGGTAACGATCATCCTCCTTCTGGTCGGGATGGTGATCATCCTCGCTACCGCGTGGGTGCAGTCACTGCCTTCGACAACGGCGGCGGAGCAAGCCGGAGAAATTCCGACGGACTGGGAGATTGCCCCGGCGGCTGCGGTAGAAGCGCTGAAGGGAGGGAAGCTTCCGCACCTCACGTGGGGGCGCGCGATCCTGGGCGGGATCGTCGTTCTTTCCCTGTTCTTCGGAGGGACAGGTCTCTGGGTGACGGTGACCGGAGGGCCGGGAATCACGCTCGGCCCGGCCGAGGTGGGTGCCAGCGGGACGGCCGACGGGATCGCGATTCTCCCCTTCAACGTCAGCGGCATCGACGACGAGGCGTTCTGGGGGGAGGGCATGGTCGATCTGCTCTCGACCAATCTCGACGGCATGGGCGGTTACCGCACGATCGACTCGCGGACCGTTCTGGCGCGCTGGAGGGAGCACGGCGGCGGTGAATCCACGGCGGACCTCAACACCGCGCTGTCGGCTGCCGGGGAAACCGGAGCCCGCTTCGCGGTCGTCGGCAGTGCCGTGGGTGTCGGAAACGACCTGCGTCTCGTGACCGAGATCTACGATCTGGCGACCGGAACAGCGATCGGCAGTGGTCAGGTGCAGGGGTCGGCAGACGACCCACTCCGGATGATCGACGACCTCTCGCTGGAGACGATGCGACTCCTGCTCGCCGGCGGCGGAGAGGAACTGGCCACGACGCGGAACCTCGCTGACCTCACGACTTCTTCCGTCGAGACGCTCCGGGCGTATCTCGAGGGTGAGCGCTTCTACCGACGTGCGGAGTTTCCGCGTGCGGTCGAGGCGTATCAGCGTGCCCTCGAGGAGGACTCGACCTTCGCGCTTGCGATCTTCCGGATCTCCGATGCGTACGGCTGGCTCGAGAGTGTCCAGAGCGAGGTCGCCATCGAGCTTGGGGATCGGGCCACCCGGTACATGGATCAGCTCAGCCCGCGAAACGCCGCCATCGTCGCGGCCAGCAACGGGCTCTACGTCCGAGACATGACCCACGCGGCTGAACTGGAGACCGCGGTCCGTCGCTACCCGGACGATCCCGAAGCGTGGTTCATGCTCGCCGAGCTGTACATCCATCTGGGTGAGGGCACCGGTGCCGGTCTCGAAGAAGCACTCGAGGCGGTGAACCGAGCGATCGAACTCGATCCTTCGTTCGCCCCGTACTACGTGCATGCAATCGATCAGAACATGAACATGGGCAACGCGGAAACCGCCCGGGTGCTGATCGACGAGTACCAGCGCATCTCGACGGGCGAGATGCTCCAGGAGGAATACCTCGTAGCGTTCGATCTGTACTTCGGCGATACGCCGCGCCGAGAGGCGGCGTGGGAGCAGATGGACGCGCTGACCGACATGCAGGTCAACATCCTCTGTTCGACCTTCTGTCTGTGGGCCGAGAACGTTCCGCGCTCCATGGAGATCGCGGAGTACTGGCGAAACCGGTCGAATCGCGACAACGACTGGCGGAACTTCGCCGCGTTCAGCCTGAACTCGGGTCAGTTCGGCCGGGCGGAGGCGATTGTGCGTGACTCGATCCCGGGCGGGCCGATGCCGCGCGAGGTGTACTATCTGCACCGGTTCGGCGGAGCGGACCTGGACGACTTGCTCCCGCTGGTGCGCGAATGCGATACGACGCAGGGCCCCTCGTGCCCGCGGTGGCGTGGGATGCTGGCGGCGGACGAGGGCGACGTCGAGCAGGCGGAAGCCATCATCATCGAGAGGATCGCCGTGCGGGATCGTATGCTGGCGGAGGGTGACACGCTGACATCACGGTTCCCGGAGACCGACGCGAACATCATTCGCGCCCTCCTCGCGAATCGACGAGGTGATCTCGGCCAGGCGCGCACCGCGCTGATGCAGGTGCAGGGTACGTCCGGTGGCCAGGGTGACGACATGACCCGGGCACTCCTGGGCCAGGTCAACGAGGAGTTGGCGCGACCCCAGGAGGCCATTCGCTGGTATCGATTGCTCCGGGCCACGGAACTCCGCACGTGGGGTCTCGAGCAGATTGCCCGCGTCGCGGAAGAGTCGGGCGACGTCGAGACCGCGAGAGAAACGTGGGGGACCGTGGTGTTGAACTACTCAGCGGGTGAGCAGGACCATCCGCGCGTGATTGCGGCGAGTGCCGCGCTGGCGCGGCTCGGGGGGTAGGCGGGCAGGTCTGTGGCCTCAGGCCACCCACCCGGCCCCAAGAACCTATCCGCGAACTTCCGCTACGCTCTACCCGTCCGACATCGGCCTTCGGTCGAAGATGTCCGGCTCCAGGAAGGTCAGGGAGAATCCATACCAGCGGGTGAAGACCTGGAGTGGCCGGTCTCGCTCTTTTCGCTCTCCGTCCGGTCCGTACAGGATCCCGTCCTCGATCCGATCTCCGTTGGAGAGTCTCAGGATGGAGCCCTCCCATGTTGCGCCCGACGCATCGGTCTGCTCGGCCATGAGCGCGTACGCTGACGGGTCGTAATAGATGACGACGTTCTCTCCGGCGAAGGTGTCGAAGACGACGTTGTCCCATGCGCGGACGACGGGCAGCGGGTAGTAGCGGGCCAGGTCGTCCTTCCAGATGCCGATGCCCATCTCCATCCGATCGCGCCGGTCGTCTTCCTCGCCCATCGTCGGCGGGAACATGTCGGGGACGCCTGGAATCATGGCGAGCATCCGGCTGAGGGTGCCGCCGCTCTCCTCGAGGCCCCGACTCGCGGAAGGATGGTCGGACCAGGCGACGCGTGCTTCGGGGCTCTCCGCCAGCACCTGCCCCACGGTGGTGTGATAGACGTTCTCGACGGGCAGTGTCGTGCCCCTCAGTGGTCCCCGCACCGACTCACCCGTCATGTGGTTCCAGTGAGATCCGGACTCCTTGTCGTACATCAGGAAGAGACCGTCGTAGAGGCCCTGCTCGGTGAAGGTGTGGACCGCGCCATCGATGCTCGGGATCAGACCGATCCCCGTGTTGCAGATCACTCAGAAAGACACCATCCAGGGCTCGCCGGCCATCTCGCCCTGCGCGATGTGGTGATACGCCATCTGCAACGTGAGCAGCGTCAGCGTCGAGTCGCCTCGACGCAGGACCAGGAGTTCGGTGTCGTCCTCCACTCGTCCGGCGCGGCGCACCTCGGCCAGTGACTCGTACTCGTCAGGGTAAAAGGCGTCGAACCTCGGCTCTTCACCGATGTA
>JBDGVS010000253.1:0-4467 GCA_039585535.1 Gemmatimonadota bacterium
GCTCAGGTCCCCCGCCGCGGTCAGAAAGGGAGGGCGGCGATATTCGTCACCACAGTCGCCGGGGATCGGCTGCATGTTGGCCAGGGCCCCCTGGATATCGGCTATCGCTTCCTGATCGAGCGCGAAGTCGAAGAGCCGAGCCGTGTCCTCGAGGTGAGCACTCCGGCCGAGTCGAGCACCGACGATCACCCCCGCCACGGCCGGCGACTCCAGCATGTAACGCACGGACACGTTCGCCATAGACACTTCGAGACGCGTCGCTGCCCGATCAATCGCCTGGAGCAAGTCCTGGAGTCGTGACCAGCCTCCCGCCGCGTCGATGAAGCGCTTGTACTTCATCTGCGACCACGTCTCGAGGGAGGACATCTCAGGCTCCTCGACCCCCAACCAGCGGTCGGTGAGGAATCCTCCGGCCAGCGTACCAAAGGCCAGAATGCCGACGCCACGCTCTGCGCACAGCTCGGCCATGGGGCCGGCTGCGCGCTGGTCCAGGAGGGAGTAGCAAATCTGGTTCGACACCACCTCGATACCTGTATCCAGCAGCATGCGCACATGGGCGGTGTCGGTGTTCGTCAGCGCCAGGTGATGGATCAGACCCTCCTCCTTCAACTCCTGGAGGAAGAACATGCAGTCCATCCACGCCGGGTCCGAGTAGCTCCATGCGTGGAACTGCAACACGTCGAGCCGGTCCTGTGACATCCGGTCGAGCGCCCGTTCCACAGCCTCGCGCACATCCGCGCGCGTGTGCACGCCAGGTGCCGGCACCCACTTCGTGAGCAGCTCCGATCGCGCCGCCTTGCCCCGCTCTGCGAAGCGACCAGCGATCAGCTCCGATGACCCGTAGTGGTCCGCCATGTCGAAGGTGGTCAGTCCTGCCTCGGCGTAGCGCTCGAGCTCCTCGGCAGCCGCGTCGGCATCGAGGGTGGAGCCATCCCTCTCCAGATCTGCCACCTGCCAGAGCCCGGTGAGGACACGTGAGATCTCGAGCCCGGGGGCGAGTTCGGTTCGTTCGATCGTGGCCATCGGGTCTACTCCGGCGGAAGCGTTCGGAAGAGCTCGTCAGTGTCGACACCGCTGCGCCGCAGTGCCGCGACCTCCCTCAAGTAGATCACCGACGCCAGAACCATCACCCCGATCCAGAGGGGCGTCGAATGGAGGTACCAGGCGCTGACATCAGCGGTCAGGTCCTTCCACACGTGAACTCCGAGGAAGAGCGTCAGCAGCGCCAAACCCAACGCGGCCAGCGGCGCACGCACGCCGGGGGACAGGACCGTCATGTCCGCCGCGATGCTGGGATTGTGGCGTGGCAACGTGATCACGGTGAGACACATCACACCGAAATTCACCAGCATCGACGTGACCAGGATGTCGACGCCGAGAAAGAAGTCTCCGGCAACGTGGCTCCCCACGATCGCCGCGGTGGCCATGAGGCCGCTGAGGACCAGGGCGATGTGCGGCGTGTGCCACGACGGGTGCACCCGGGCTACGAAACGAGGGAAGACACCATCCTCCGCCCATGCAAACATGAGACGGGAAACCGCCAGGAGCATCGCAGGCAGATCGTTGATCAGCGCGATCGCGGCTCCGGCGAGAATCAACACGGTCCATTGGGGTTCGAGCACGTAGCCCAACAAGCCCGGGGCCGTGAGATCCTGGGTTTGTGCCCGCTCGGCGATGAATGCCCACGGCACGGTGTTGTAGACGGCCCAGGTGAAGAGGAGGTAGAACGTGCCCACCGTCCCGACCGCGATACCGATCGCGAGCGGCAGGGAGCGACCCGGGTTCTTCGCCTCGCCGCCCGCCTGTGCAATGGAGTCGAAGCCGATGAAGCTGGAGAAGAGGATCGCGGAGGCTGCCAGGAAGCGCCCCCAGCTGAACTCGGCTTCCGCCACCGGGACACTCACACCCTCTCGCGCCATCAGCGCGTTGGCGAAGTCACCCTGGTCGAAGAATAGACCCGCCACGATGACCACACTCCCTAGGCCGAACATCAGGAACATCAGCGGCACCAGAATCCGCTCGACCGTCTTCACTCCGCGCATGTTGAGCAGCACCGACGCCCACAGAAATGCGAGGGCGAGCGTCACACGGACCGGCCCAGTGTCGAGCATCACCCCGAGATTGTCCCAGCCGACGGCGACAAAGACGTCCCGAATGAAGGGAATCATCAGATACGAGACGACACCGATCGCCACGGACAGTCCGAACCACTGCGAGAAGCTCGCGACGAAGCCCAGGTACGGGCTCAGGCCACGGCTGGCGAAGACATAGCTCCCGCCGGCTCGCGGCATCGCCGACGACAGCGCGGCATACGCCATCGCAGCCAGGAGTGCGGGCACGACAGCAAAGAGATATGCCGGTAGCACGTAGGGACCGATACCCGGCACGCTTCGCTGTAGCATGAACGGGACAATGTTGATCGCCGCGCCCAGCATGGAGCAGATGCCGGTCGCTGCCAGTCCCATGAGTCCGAGACGGCGCTCCAATCCTGTACTTTGAGCCATGAGTCGGTGCGTGGAGGGAGGGCGCGTGAGCCGAGCGGCGCGCGCCGGGGGTCAACCCGTGACGGGCGACAACCTGTCGGATTCAGGGGATCCCAGGCAAGCCAACCGCGGCAGCACTACCAGGGCCATCGCAGAGGCCGCCATCGTCCCTACCATCACGGCGAGTCCAAAGCGCTGAGTCGGCGGGAACGACGAGAGGACGAAGATCCCGAAGCCGACGCAGACGATCCCCGTCGCCCCGATCACCGGCGGCCCGACCTGAGCGACGGCCATCGCCCACGGCGCGCGCTCCCCGGCTTTCGACAGGCGTCGCATGCGTACCACCAGATGGATCATGGAATCGGCCCCCACCGCGAGCGCGATGTTCGCCGCAGGCGACGTAATGATGTCCATCGCGATACCCAGATGACCGAAGACGCCGAGGATCACAACGGGTACCCCCGCGAGGCAGAGCCACATCGTGAGCGCGGCGCGCCCGGATCGCCCCACGGCCAGAGCGACGCCGAAGAAGAGAAGGAGCAGGCCTCCGATGCCGATCCGCAGGCTCGACGCAATCAGGTGGCCCAACTCTGCCTGCAGGGCATACAGTCCACTCACTGCCACGGGGCGAAGTCCACCTTCGTCGACCGTCGTACGCAACCTGGCCATGACCGCCTCGCGATCCTCCCCGGCCGTCTCACGCATGCGCAGCGAGAAGCGGGCCTGGGAACGATCCGGGCGCACATAGCCGAGTCCAACACCGTCGAGTGCGTCGGACATCGAGATGTCCAGCAACATGCCGACCGGGAGTAACCCCGCGAGCGGGATCGTCCGAGCATGCTCGATGAGCACGGTAGGTGAGAGCACCACGCCCACGGCTGGGTCATCCTCGAACGCCACCTGAATCTCCCCCAGGCGTGAGAAGACCTGGGCGTCGGAAACCGGACGCCCCGCTGGATCCTCGACGACGATGTCGAGCGTGCTGCTCCCCCCGTCTCGATCGATGCGGGCGAGTCCGGCGTAGAGATCGGAGTCTCTGTCGAAATACGTGAGAAGACTCGGGTCGGTATCTACCCGGGGTAGTCCTGCGCCGAACACGATCAGCGCGGTGGCCGTGATCGGCAGGATCCACCCCGCCCCCATCAGCGGACGTGCGACCCGCGCACCTGAGACACCGGGACGAAGCTGCGCCCAGGTCGCGAGAAACGACGGGTACAGGGCGTACGCGATTCCGAGCGCGGTCAGCGCCCCGATCGCGCCTGCGACGCCCAACTCTCTGAGCGGACGCGCGGTCGCCACCAGAAGGCTGGCAAAGCCGAGCAATGTCGTCGCCATGCTCCAGAACGACCCCTCCCACGTTTCGCGAACGGCAGCCGCGAGTACCTCACTCCGACACTCGCCCCCCGACGCCGCAGAAGAGGCGACCCGTCGGCGCCAGTTCGCGGTCAGGAATACGACGTGCGAGAGGGTGAGAACGAAGACGATGGTCACGAGGTTCGCAGTCAGCAGACCGATGCCGATACCCAGGAACTCAACCATCAAGAGGGTGACACCCACGGAGGCCAGGCATGTGGCCAGGGTGCCAACGACGATCGCAGCATCGCGATAGATCAGACCCACCAGCAGAGCAAACACCAGGACCGCTGCGGTGCTGAACACCACCAGGTCCCGAGACAAGCCGCGCCGGATCTGCTCGACAATGGCCGGGACTCCCGAGATTACGACGCCGAGAGCTTCGCCCTCGTGCTCGTCGACCACCGCCTCGATGCGAGGTAACAGCACCTCGGGATCTGTCTCATCAACGAGAAGGATCACGTTGCTCGCGCGCTCGTCGGGCGTCAGAAGAATCCGAGCGTACAGCGGGCTCCGGGAGGGGTCATTCGCGGAGATGCTGTACGCGTTCTCGACGCCCGGAGTCAGGAGGAGGGACGCTGTAAGTCTCTCGATACGCGCACGGTACTCGCCTTCGTTCCCGAGCCGGTCC
>JBDGVS010000254.1:0-7755 GCA_039585535.1 Gemmatimonadota bacterium
CTGCTGGAGAACAACGGCGTGTACGGTCTCACCAAGGGGCAGTTCAGTGCTTCGGCGGATGTCGGGACCAAGTCGAAGAAGGGTGAGGTGAACCGGCAGGGCCCCATCGACGCTGTGAGCGTGGCTCTCACGCTTGGGGCGACCTTTGTAGCCCGGTCGTTTTCCGGGGACAAAGCCCAATTGGTGCCGCTCCTGATGGCGGCGCTCCGACACCGCGGCTTCGCCTTCATCGACGTCATCTCGCCGTGTGTCACCTTCAACGACCACGTCGGCTCGACCAAGAGTTACGCCTACACTCGCGCGCACATGCACGAGGTCATCGAGACCGACTTCGTGCCGATCCGTACCGAGATCAAAGCTGCGTACGAGGACGGCACCACCCGCGCCGTGAAGATGCATGACGGCAGTACGCTCAGGCTCCGGAAGGTCGGGGAGGATTATGACCCGACCGATCGAGGTGCGGTGGTCGAGCATCTGGAAGCGTTGGTCAAGAAGGGAGAGGTGCCGACGGGACTCCTGTACGTGTCGGAATCCGGAGCGGACATGCACGAATTCAACCAGACCGTTCCGACCCCACTGGTCGACCTCCCGTTCGATGATCTGTGCCCGGGCAGCAGCGGCCTCGACGAGGTGCAGAAGGAGTGGTGGTGAGGGCGCCTTCCGTCCCCGGTCCCTCTCATGGGACCGCGCACAGGCGCAGCCCAAGCAGACTGACTCCCCATGAAGCTCTGGCGCGGTGGCTCGGCCCTGTACGACAATACGAGGGCGCCCGACCCTCTCCCCCCACCGCGCTATGCCTGGATACAGCCACACCTACGTCGACGTGGTCATCGCCGGTGAAGACCGCACCTTCGACCTGAGCGACGCTTCATCGATCAATGTCGGACGTCATCCTCAGTGCACGGTCGTGCTGAGCGACGATCCCATGGTCTCACGCAAGCACGCGATGGTGCATCGCGAGGCGTCGGGCGAGTGCTACCTGTCGGATCTGGGCAGCCGGAATGGGACCACCCACAACGGGGTGCCTGTGACCTCCCCCGTGCCCCTGCAAGACGGCGACTCGTTCACCATTGGCAGCCATCGGTTCGCATTCCATCACACGGCTGAGGCCACCGAGGAAATCGAGGCGTTCCAGGACGCAACCGATGTTCTCGTCGTCGAACGCATGATCTCGATTCTCGTCCTCGACATTCGGAACTACACCGTTCTCGCTCGGGAGCTGGGCGAGTCGAAGGTGACTGAGATCATGAATCAGCTCTTCCACCGCGCCGGCGAGCTCCTGAAGGGCAACGGGAGCTGGGCACAGAAGTACATCGGGGACGCCGTGATGGCATTCTGGGTTCACGGGAGCGATGGGGGAGTGCCACGAGAGATTGTTTCGATCTTCTCGTCGTTGGCCGGCCTGTCAGACCTCATCGACGATCTCAATCGTGAGTTCCAGCCGCCGCGGCCGCTGGCGTGGGGTGCCGGGATCAATTCGGGAGTCGCGGTGACGGGCAACATGGGAAGTGCCGGCCTGTCCGATCACACCGCGATGGGCGATGCAGTGAACAAGGCGTTCCGGCTCGAGTCCGCGACCAAGGAAGTCGGGCGCGAAATCGTGATCGGGCACTCCACCTTCGAACTCATGGCACTCGAGGGCGAGGATGCCACGCTGTTTACGACGCATGAGGTCGACCTGAAAGGGTACGACGAGCCGGAGCGGGCTCACGGTCTCGGTGCTGTTGATCTGAAACGCTTCGCGGCGTCGCTCGAGGGTCGCGCTTCGTCGGGGTCGATATGACCGACCAGACGGGGGGGCGACTCATAGTCGCCGGGCGGACCGATAAGGGGCGTCGTCGCGCGGATAATCAGGACGGCTTCCTGATCACCGAGCTCGGTGCGGGACCCGCCGATATGGACCAGCCTTCCGAGGGAGATACCATCGAGTTCGAGGCTGGCCGAGGGGTCACCCTCCTGGTGGCGGACGGGATGGGGGGGCGCATCGGTGGTGCCCGTGCGAGTGCTCTGGCCGTCGAGACGATCGCCGGCCATCTCGCGGAGGACGGGGGTGACGCCGCACGGCTGTCTCTCCCGCGGTCCCTCCACTCCTCGCTGTGCGCCGCCAACGCCGCGATTCACAGCGAGGCGGGTGAAGACCAGGCGCGGGCGGGAATGGGCACGACCGCCACTCTCGCCGGGGTGCTCGGGGATGTCGTCTATGTCGCCCAGGTAGGTGATTCTCGAGCGTACCTCGTGCGTGGTGGCGAGGTGGTTCGCTTGACCAGAGACCAGTCGCTGGTGCAGGACATGGTCGATTCCGGACTCCTGGAAGAGGCTCAGGCGCACACGGTGCCGAACAACATGCTCTTACAGGCGCTGGGAGTTCATGGGGCTGTGAAGCCAGCTGTCACCTATCATGCCCTACGACGCGACGATGTACTCATCCTTTGCTCCGACGGACTTTCGCAACTCGTCCGTGATCACGAGCTGGCTGAGGTCGCCAGTCCGGATCGCCCGCCTCAGGAGGTTTGCGCACGTCTCGTCAATCTGGCGAACCAGCGTGGTGGGCCGGACAACATCACCGTCGTAGTAGCACGGGCCGAAGGCCTGGCCTTCCCTGTAGTCCAAGAAGAAGACTCGCTCGGCCCGCTGCCGTGGGCCGGCCTGGACTCCCCGATTTCTTGATCGGCTGACCGGCCGATCCTACCTTCGCCCGCGCATGGCAACAACGCCCCATACGATCGCACAGCAGAGCTACTCTCGCTGTCTCCGTTCGCCCGATTTCTTCGAGCGCTTCTACGAGATCCTTCTCGATAGTCATCCGGCGATCGCGCCGATGTTTGCCCAGACGTACTTCCCGCGGCAGCGGCAGCTTCTCAAGCATGGGCTCGGTCTCTTGCTCAGCTACGGGAACAAGCCGGACGAGGCGCTACTCGATCGCATCGCCGCGCGCCACAGTGCGAGCGCGCTGAACGTTGCGCCGGAGCTCTATGCGAGCTTCGTGGACTCCCTGGTGCGGGTCGTCGGCGAGCGAGATCCGAAGTTCGACGAAGGGGTCGAGCAGGCGTGGCGCGAAGTCGTGGCGCCGGGGATTTGCTACATGAAGGATCGGTACGACGCGTGACGGACGCACTTTGTCCTAAGTGCGGTGAGCCCGTTGCTGAGGGCAGCCTCTTCTGTTCGAAGTGCGGGCAGGATGTAACGATCGTGCTGCCCAGCGTTGACGAGACGCTCGCGATGACGGCGGTGGGACACAGCGAAAAGCCAGTGGCTCCCATGCGATCGACTATGCGCCAGACGCTGCGCGACGCGACGCTGGGCGATTACGAGATCATGAACGAGCTGGGCCGGGGCGGCATGGCAACCGTTTTTCTGGCGCACGACATTTCGCTCGACCGGAAGGTCGCCATCAAGTTCTCATCCGCACATCATTCCGATCTATGCGGTCAAGGAGACTGCGGATACGCTGTTTTTTGTGATGAAGTTCGTCGAGGGGCGAGATCTCGACGACATCATCAAGAAGTCAGGCCAGCTGCCGATCGCCACTGTGAAGGACATCCTGGTGAAGGTGGGCAGCGCGCTTGGGTACGCGCACCGGCGCAACGTCGTTCACCGGGATATCAAGCCCGGAAACGTCATGATCGACGAGGAAGGTACGCCGATTGTGACGGACTTCGGGATCGCGAAAGTCGCGGAGACGTCGGGCCTGACGATGACCGGCACGACCATCGGCACCCCCTCGTACATGAGTCCGGAACAGTGCGAGGCGAAGGAGGTGACTGGGGCGTCGGATCAGTATTCGCTCGGGATCCTGGCCTTCGAAATGCTGACGGGGAAGATCCCTTTCGAGGGGGAGAGCGCCGTCACGACGATGTACAAGCAGTGCCATGAGGCGCTTCCGCCCCTCGAGGATTTTCGGCCCGACTGCCCGCCAGAGATTCTCGACACGGTGAACCGGATGCTCGCCAAGGCTCCGGGCGATCGGTGGCCGACGATGGAGGCGGCGATCCAGAAGCTCAGTTCCTCCACGACCTCGGGTACGGATCCGGTCCACAGCGAGCTGGTGGCCCTCGCCCGTGAGACGGGTTCGGAGGAGCTCCTCGCCCGGTTGAGTGATCCGGTGCCGGCCGCTGAGGGGACGGGTGTTTCAGGGGGCCAGGCCACTGCGAAGGCCGCGTCAGCCCCGGCGAAGCGCTCCCGGGCGATTGCTGCAGGTGTGGCACTGGTGGCGCTGGTTGGTGCCGGCACGCTCGCGATCACGCGTCCCTGGGCGGCGGATACCGGTGAGGCTCTGCGTACCGAGCTCGAAACGGAGCCGGTAGCCGATGCAGCGAGCCCGGAGGAGGGTCAGACCGGGAGCGAGCTGGTTGCCGGCGTCGATGAGGGAAACTCCGGAGAGACTCAGGGCGGGGACGTCGAGGCAGCGGCGGGTGACGACGGTGGGTCGACGCAGCAGCCTGTCGAGAACACGGAAGACGCGGCTGAGGAGCGGCCGGAGACTCCGCCACCCGCTCCACAGTATGTGGTTGCGAGTGTGTCCGTCGGCGGCGTCACGGGCTCACTCGAGGTCGGCCAGAACGCGCGCCTGAGCGCGACCGCTCAGGACACACGCGGTCAGGTGGTACCCCAGACGGTTGTCGACCAGTGCGGGCAGTATGGGTGGGCGCGCTGTGGTGTTGTGTGGGTCTCCAGCGACGAGACGGTTCTCACGGTCGCAGGCGACGGTGTCGTTCGGGCGATCGCGCCGGGTCGGGCGACGGTTACCGCGACGGTCGACAGAACTCAGGGTAGTACCAGCGTGTCGGTGTCAGCGGTCGCGGTCGCACAGATCCAGCTCACACCCTCCTCGTTGATTATCGAAATGGAGCAGGACTCGACGATCTCCGCTCAGGCGCGTTCCAGCTCCGGCGAGGATCTCGGGTCTGTGCCACTCGGGTGGGTGTCGAGCTCCCCCGCCGTAGCGGAGGTCGATGCCTCTTCGGGCGTGGTGCGAGGACGTAGGCCCGGTCAGGCGTCGATCACAGCTTCCGTGGATGGCGCCTCGGCCTCGGTCTCCGTCGAAGTACGGCCGAATCTCGAAGCTGTCGTGCGCGTTCTCATCGAACGTTGGACCGACGCCTTCGAGTCGGGAAATGTCGGGCGTTTACGAGAAGTCATGCGCGGGCAGCTCGCCCCTGAACTCGAACGGGGAGTGGAGGGACTCGGAGCGGTCTTCCGGAATGCCCGAGACCTGGATGCAGAGCTGTCGTTGAGCTCGCTAGAACGGGACGGGGAGGAGGCGGTGGCCGCGGTGGTCGGATTCTACCGCTGGGAGGATCGAACCGCCGGAGCGCAGGAGTTCCCTGCGTCCCTGGAATTCCAGCTCCGGCGAGGTCCCGAGGGATGGCGGCCGGTTCGGGCGAGTAACCGCTAGAAGCCCCACTCCATTCCGAGTGTCCAAATGAAGTCCGGCTGCAGTCCGACTTCACGTAGCGGAAAGATCCCGTTGGTGGTGATTACCGTTCCACCACGTACCGTGAACTTCGCTCCGATCGATGCCCTCAGCAGGTTGTCGTCCAGGTTCGGGATGTTGGTGGCGGGGAACTGTCGCACGTACGGCTCGTCGAGTGTGAAGTCCCCCGGGAGGTCGAAAGGATTCTCGCCCACCGTGATCTCCGACTCGAGCCCGACGGATAGCGTGGCCCACTCGGTGAGCAGGTTGTCGAAGGCGCCCTGAAGAAGGATCCCATCGGTCTGGTTTTCCCCGGTGCGGGCAGTGTAGCCCACGTTCACGTGCGGTGAAAACGTGCCGAACTGAGCCGAATAGAGCGCCATCGCTCGTACCTGTGCGGCCCCGACGCCGAGGAGGTTTTCCTCGTCGCCCGTAGGGAGGCGTGCCTCCGCGAGGAGCCCCACACCCATCTTCGCCGTCTGACCCAGGTTGACCTTCAGGCGAGCGGCGACGTCACCGATTCCCGAGGCAGTGCCCTCCATCGAGGCGTTCGCACGCAGGATCGGATCGGTGCTGTCTCCACCGAAGCGGTGGATTGCGCCCGTTCCGAAGGGCAGCATCTGTGCTTCGCTCAGACCGCTGACCTCAGTGCGGACGATCGGTAGTGCCACGCCGATGTCGATGAAATCCGTCAGGCCGTAGGTGAGTGCGAGAGTTCCCACGAGGACGTTCACATTCATCTGCAGCTGCAGCGCCATGACGTCGTTCTCGAAGGTCGGGTTCCCGAAGGTGTCATCCGGGTCGTTGTCGTCGTGCGCGAAGTTCATCGCGATGCCGTCGAGCGGCACCCCGTTGATCGACGAAAACTGCACGCCCGTTACGCTTGCCCCGAGGTAAAAGCGTCCCCGGCCCAGAGTTTGAGTCCGCTCACCGAAGGTCGGACCCGCGGAGATCGACGAGCGGACTGGGAGTCCCCCGACGATCGAGAAGGTCGCGCCGCCCGACGTTGCACCCAGCGGCACACTCAGCGGGGCGTTCCCGATGGCATCCGTCAGGAAGATGATGACCGCATCATTTCCCTCGGCAAGCGCGGGGAGGAAGTGGTCGCCGTGCGTATTATCGAGGTCCAGGCAGAGAGGCGAGCCACAGTCACCGAAGGTGAAGAGCTCGTTCTGGATCCGAGACCGGAGCCCACCGCCATCCTGGGCGTGCGCGTAGGTCGGGGTGATCAGGACCAGCAGGGCGAAGACGGCGAGCGGGAGGTACCGTCGAAACATCCACTCCTCCAGGAGTGTGTGGGAACGTGGCCGCAAGGTTACGAGAGTGCCCCACCCGGTGCAATCAGACCACGGGTGCGAGTGGGGGCCGCAGGACGGTTGTTTGCTTGCGGGCGGATTGCCCGCCCGTGTACCGTGCGGGCGCGGAGCGAGACGACCCTCCCGGGACTTCGGTTCGCGCCCGTCCCCCAGCCAAGGTGTTCCGTGCGTCCACGACCCCGCCCGATTCGATCGGTAGCCCGCGTGTTTCTAGGTGTGGCCGCCACGTGCCTTCTGCTACAGGCGTGCGGAGAGTCGGTAGCACAGATCGGTGAAGATGACATCGTGACGCTTCGTGTCACCCCCGATTCGGGACTCCTGGCGATCGGGCGCACGCTTCAACTGCGCGCGTTCCCCTTGGACGCAACGAGCGCCCTCATCTCCGGACTGGACGTCGCCTGGTCTAGCTCTGATCCGACTGTGGCCACGGTGGATGAATCCGGTCTGGCAACGGGGGTATCAGCCGGCGAGGTCCAGCTGCTGGCAACGGTCACGGGGTTCGCAACGGCCTCGACCCTCACGGTCGAGCGCCCACCGTCGATCGTTTTGTCCGCGGACACGCTCACGTTCAATACCGACCCGGGGGCGTCCGACCCCACTCCGGACTCGCTCACGATTACCAACGGTGGTTTCTTTCCGCTCGAGGGCCTCGCGATTGATTCGATCACATACGGAGCGGGCGTGCAGGACTGGCTCGCCGCAGAGCTCCGTGGTGCGACTACGCCCGCGACTCTCGTGCTGAGTCCCATGCTTACCGGGGTGACCACTGCAGGTGTATACATGGCCACGGTGTGGGTTTCCGGGATCGACGCGGACAACAGTCCCGCACCCGTTGTGGCCCGTCTCACGATCAATTCCGGTCCCGCATCCGCGATCGTCGTGAACGATGGCGACGGACAGTCGGGGACCGTCGCAGTGGCGCTGGCCACGGCGCCGTCCGTGTTGGTGACCGATGCGTTCGGCAATCCGGTGCCGGGTGAGCAGGTAACGTTCGCGGTTACCGCGGGGGTCGGTTCGATCACCGAT
>JBDGVS010000255.1:0-4428 GCA_039585535.1 Gemmatimonadota bacterium
CGAACTCACGCCGGAATGGATGTGCGGATCGATCAGACCCGGCGTAACGTGCTTGCCGGTCCCGTCGATTTCGACCGCACCTCGTGGCGCGTCCAGGTTGGTCCCTACCTCCGCGACCTTGCCCGCGAGAATCAGGAGGTCTGCGTTCTCCATGCGGCCCTGAGGACCCTGCGTCCACACGGTCGCGTTCCGTACGATCACCGCCTCGGGCTGCTCGGGAATCGAGCTCACACCGTATTCCATCATGGGACGGATAAACGGTAGATCCAGATCGGGGACGTTCATGGCGATCGCCCCACGCGCCGGACCGTCGTACCCCTCGGTGCGTGTTCCACGGAACGCCGGGTCGGCGCCATTGGGTAGCGAAGTCCAGCCGTAGAACTCCTCGCCCTGCACGGAGCCGGCGAGCAGGGCAAAGCCCTCATAACCGAGCGGCTCCGTGTCGAAGGTCACCTCGAGCCGACCGGTTTCAGCAACCACCGTGGCCGACGCGAGATCCATCTGGGCTCCGGCGCCCCCGCCTTCCGACACCTCGATCGATCCGGTGAGGCGGTTGAGTGGCCCTGCGATCCGCAGTTCAGCGTCGAAGCCCCACTCGTCGCTCGACGCGATCCGCCACGTGCCGCGCGGATCTACCTGAGCGGGACGCGTCACTCCGTACACGCGACCCTGTACCCACACATCGAGGACCGTCGCTTCTTCGGTGAAGAGGTCGCCCTCACTGACCACGAGGTTGGCGACCATGCCTTCCGCAATCGTCCCATGTGTTCGCGAGAGACCCAGCCACTCCGCAGGCGTGGTGGTAAGCGCAGCCAATGCATCGTCGGGCGAGAGTCCCCTCGCGATGGCAATCCGGAGGTTCGGCAAGAAGTCGTTGATGGAAGACAGGCCGTCTGCAGTGATCGCGAACGGAATGTCGGCCTCGGCCAGCTCGGCCGGACTCGTCGGCGCGAGATACCAGTGGCGCAGGTCGGCCAGGGTCGTGTTGAGCGCCGCCTCCGGATCGTTGACATCGGGTGCGTCAGGGAAGGCGAGCGGCACGATCAGTGGCTCGGTGCGCCCCCGCAGCACGTCGATGATCCGGTACTCCTCCCCGCTGCCGCGATACCAGGCGTCCACGCCAAAGTCGGCAGCGAGGGCGTGAGCCCGGAGATATTCCTCCTCGCTCTCGGTTTCGAAAACCGTCGGCTGTCCACCCTGGACTACGGCTTCGAGGGCGCCGAGCGCTTCACTCGTCTCCGGAGGAAGGAAGGCCCGGCCGCTCGACTCATACGCGTCCCATGCCCGCATGTACCATTCTGCGTCCATGAAGGTCTGCTTGATGAGAGCGGCGGTACCCATCGTCGAGTTCGGATAGGAGCCGCCGAGCGCAAAGGAGCGCTGGAAGCCCATCGCCTGAACCAGGTCCGGCCGCAGGACGCGTTCGCGGACCCCCGCGTCACCGAGATTCACGACGGATCCCGTGCCCCGGAAGATCCCCTCGCCGGGGACTACGAGCGCGGTGCCGAAGCCTTGCGACCGAAGCGCCGATCTCCTGTCCTCGTCGTCCTGGAGATTGGCCGTCGTGCTGAACCAGGCCCGCACCTGAGGATTCCAATGAGTCGGCCCGACATCGCCACCCTCTGGCACCGCGTCCATACCCAGGTCGGCATGGGCATCGATGAAGCCTGGATAGACGGTCTGTCCCTGGAGATCCCAGACTCTCGCCCCGGCAGGGGCATCACCACCTCGTGTCACCTGCTCGATGAGGCCGTCCCGGATGACGATCATGGCGTTCTCGAGAAGCTGGCCGGGAGCCGTGACGACCCGAGCACCAACGAGCGCGTGGTAGCCGGTTCCGTTGTCCCTCATGCCCTCGACAGGCTGAGTGGAGGTCGCCTGCTGGGCGTCTACCCCGCTGGCAAGCAGAAGACCGAGTCCGACGCCCGAGAAGATTGCTCTGTGGGCGAAGCTGATCTGCTTGCGCGGTGCCTCCCCGTTCCGTGACGGGTGAAGCCGAATACACATCCCGAAGACCTCCATTGAATTTGCGAGTGCCCCGTAAGCACACGGAGCGCCGGGCCGACTGCTGCATCAAGCCCGAAAGATATAGGAGTCGATTCTCAGACCGGCCACCACCCCTACTCGAGGACAGGTCAGTCGACGGAAGTGCTCGTCCCCTCGATTGTCCGGGCGAGTGTCGCGAGATCCGGAACCTCGAGATCGGGGGCAGCCTCGGACGCCGGCGTCGCGCCACCGCCCGCCCGGCCGGCCCTGCGATTGACCCAGACGCAGGTGAAGCCGAGCTCACTCGCGGGCGCAACATCGTGATACAGGCTCTGGGCCACATGGAGGATCCGCTCTCGCGGAAGGTCGAGCCTGCTCACGATCTCGTGGAAGTGACCGTGAGCCGGCTTGTAGCTTTTCACCTGCTGGGCGGTCACCACCTCGTCGAACGACACGCCCAACTTCGCCGCACTTCCGGCGAACAGGTCGTCGTCCACATTCGAGACGATCGCGAGCCTGTACCTGGTCGCGAGACGACGCAGCGCATCGACCGTGTCGTCGAAGGGTGGCCAGTCCGCCACCGAAGCCGCGAATCGCGCCGCCTGCTCATCGTTCACAGCCACACCGTGCTCTCGTCCGAATGCACGCGCTACGTCCTCGAGCACAGCGCGATACGTCCGAAAGACTCCGGCCTCGGCCTCGGGCTCGAAGCGGCCGAACTCCTCCAGTAGGCGGTCGGGATCGTCGGGAGCGGCCGAACCCAGAAGCGTGCCCAGAGCCGAGAGAATTCCGCTTTCCCAGTCGATGAGCGTGCCGTAGCAGTCGAACGTCAGCGCATCGAAGTCCGACCAGTCCGTCACTTGATAACCAGAATTCGGTTGTTCACTGGATAAAGCCATTCGACGCCGCGCTCGGTCACGATCGCATCATCCTCGAGCGGAATCCGGATCTTCGCGTTGTTCCAATCGGGGTTCGCGGTGAATGCGAAGAGCTCGATCGAAAGAAGCGTCGAGGGGCGGAGCTCGTAGGTCATACGTGTGGGATTGAAGAAGGCCAACGACGGGCCAAGTCCGTGTCCCCAGTTCCCCACCGAGTGCGGACCGAGCACGACGTCGGTGACCGTGGGATCGTCTGTCGGCTGGTTGAACTCGACCATGTTGAAGCCGGCGGCCTCCAGAGCGGCCCAGGTGCGCTCGAGCGCCTCCGTTGCGGTGGGCGCCGGCTTGATCGTCGCCTTCATGATGTCCCGTACCGCCCGCCCCTGCTCGAACGCGTGTCGGATGCCGGCCGGAGGCTCGGTCTCCCCATCCTTCAGGACGTAGGCGATCCGCTTCATGTCGGTGTAGAAGTCGAGGAAGCCCACCCCCCAGTCGAGCATCAGGAGGTCGCCCCGCTGGATAATGCGGTCGGTCGACGACGCGATGATGCCCTCCGGCCCTGTCACGTAGACCGACGGCATGTCGAACGACGACTCCAGCCCGCGCTCCAGCTGCTGGTCGGACATCCACCACGCCACGTCTTCGAGCGTCGTGACACCCGGCGTGATGACCTCGTTCGAGAACGCACGCTCCGCGATCTCTCGACTGATCTCGCCTGCCTCGGCGAAGGCGGCGACCTCGGTCGTGGTTCGGGTCGCGCGGAAGTCCGAAACGAAGCGTTCCGCCGAGACGAGTCGGTCGCCGTAGGACCCAAGAATCTCTTGCAGGTGCAGGTAGGACGTATGGCTGAGTCCATCCGCCCCGCCGATGGACTCGGCCATGTTCACACCGATCCTGTCGGGGTCCCGCTCGGCAACGTAAGCGGCCAGCTCGGCCGCTCCGCCGAAGTAGTCGTAGACGCCACACTGCTCCAGTCGGTATCCGCCGACGCCGAGCGCCGCCCGCTCCGTCCGGTCGCCCTGATCGGTAAAGATGTAGTACGCCCAGTCGCCGACGTATCCTCGGCCCAGCGCCTCCCACATCGGGTCGAGAAGGCCTTCGCGCATCACGACGATCCACATGTCGAGGTCGTTGTCATGCATCGCCGTGGGGAGGATCAGGTCGAACTTCTCTGCCCGGATCTGGCACATCCGCTCCCATCGCGATCGGGCTTCCTGCGCTTCTACGTGCACGGGCCGGTTGGCGCCAAACGAGAGAAGGACGAGCGTGGCGAGACCGAGTGTGCGGAGTGACATCGGATGCGGGGCTGACAGGAGCGTGGGCGAGCACGAGAGGCCCGCGAGAAGAAGCTCCGGTATGTTACGCCGCTCAGGACTCGTGGAAAGGCCACGCGCGACTTGTGGCCCAGGCATTCCCGAGGACACTTTGACGCGTCGCCATCCCCAACGCCCGGGCTACCTCTCCCCGTGACATTCGTCCCGACCGCCGTCCGGCTTTCGGTCATCCTGCTCGCCGTGGCGGGCACGGCCGGACACCTGGCGTATCTGGACGCGCTCTGGTGGCA
>JBDGVS010000256.1:0-6448 GCA_039585535.1 Gemmatimonadota bacterium
AGGCACGTTTCAGATTCCCTCTTTCGAGGTGGCTGCCGCCGGTCGGACGTTCACGACCGCGCCGATCGATGTCACCATATCGACCGCCCCCGCCGGCGGTGGGACAGATCCTGCTACCGGACTCGCGGCGGGTGACCTCTTCATAACCGCGGAGACCGCGACCACATCGGTGCGCGAAGGTCAGCCGTTCGTAGTGGAGTACCGCATCTGGACCCGGGTGGACGTGACCAGCTTCGGTGTCACGAGTGTGCCTGAGCCCCAGGGCTTCTGGGTCGAAGACCTCACCCCGACCGGCCAGCCCGAGGTGGAGCAGCGGGTGCGTGACGGAGTTCAGTACGCGACCGCGCTCATTCGTCGCGTGGCTCTGGTGCCGACCGGATCGGGTGAGCGGACCATCGAGCCCATCGGAATCGAGGCTCAGGTGCGCGTCCGCGGAGGGCGTGACCCGTTCGGCCGGAGTTCCATCTTCGGCTCCACGACGGTGGCGACCACGGTCGAGGCCAACGCTTTGACGATCGACGTGACACCGCTTCCCCCGGGACGTCCCGATCCCTTCAGCGGCATGGTTGGAAGTCTTCGCGTAGAGGCGTCCCTCGATCGAGACTCGGTCGATGCCAATGAGGCGGTCACACTCACCGTGCGGATGAGCGGGGAGGGGAACGTCAGGACGATTCCGCAGCCTGAACTCGGACTACCGACGGACTTCGAGGTTTTCCCCCCCGAGGTCAGTGAGAGAGTCAGCATGAGCGCGGGCGGGCTGTCCGGGACGAAGACCTTCGAGTATGTGGTCATTCCTCGTGCGCCGGGGAACCGGGAAGTGCCGTCGATCGATATCGCCTCCTTCGACCGCGCCGCGGGTGCGTATCGGACCGCGTCGAGTGGAGTGATTCCGTTGCTGGTGTCCGGTGAGGTTCTCGAAGGGCCTGCAGCGCTGTCGCGAGGTGGTGTGTCTCAGCTGCGCGAAGACATTCGGTTCATTCGCCTGGGGACGCTCGAACTCAGGCGCTCGTCTTCCACTCCGCTGCTCGGCGGGCTCGGCTTCTGGCTCCTGTTCCTTCTCCCGATGACTGCTGTAGCGGGTGCGGTTGCGTTGCGACGACACCAGGATCTCCTGGCGGGTGATGTGGCATATGCGCGCGGCCGGAAGGCGGGTAAGGTCGCTCGGAAGCGACTCGCTGAGGCCCGACGACTCATGGAGACCGATGACCCGCGAGTCTTCTATGCAGAGGTAGCGAGGGCGCTGCGCGGGCTGATTTCCGACCGGTTGAATCTGGCGGAGGCCGGTCTTCAGATGACCGACGTGGACGGCGCGCTCGCACGGCGAGCGGTGAACGATGCGGTGCGTGACGATGTAAGAAGCTGCCTCGAGCATTGTGATCGCCAGCGCTTCGCCCCGCCGGGCGCAGACCCAGAAGAAAAATCGCGCTTCCTGGACGGTGCCGCCGAACTCATGACCAGACTGGATCGGGCAATCAGATGACGAGTCGGACGCGTAGCTTCGCATGGCGTCGCCCGTCGGGTGTTTGGGCATGGGGCATGGTCCGCGTTGGAGTCTGGGTACTGACCATTCTCGGTGCCGTGGCTGCGCCCGTTGTCGGTCAGGACGAAATCGTGGCGCGAGGGAACCAGACCTATCAGGAAGGTGACTATGCGGCCGCGATCGAGGCGTACCAGGCTGTGCGCGACGGTGGCTTCACCAGCGCGGGCCTCGAATACAACCTCGGTAACGCGCACTTCAAGTCCGGTAACCTCGGTAGAGCGATCCTTCACTGGGAGCGGGCGCTCGTCTTGTCCCCGGGGGATCCGGATACCCAGGCGAATCTCGACTTGGCGCGTTCCCTTACCGTTGATGCGATCGAACCCATGCCGACGTTCTGGCTCGTTTCAGCGGCTTCGTGGTGGGTGGGGCTCCTCTCTCGAGGCGCTTTGATCGCCGTGGTGGCAGGTGGATGGCTGGTGCTTGCCGGCGGACTCATCGGATGGATTCTCGCCCGGGGAGACATGGGGCGGGCGGCGGGGCGCTGGACGGCGGTCGCCGGAGGAGCTGTGGTGCTGGTGCTCGGGGCGAATCTCCTGCTCCGCGAGCTCGGCGTGACCCAGCCGGATCGCGCGGTGATCATGGTCGAGGCAGTGGCGGCCCGGGCCGCGCCGGCCCAAGATGACGACCTGACGCTCTTCGAGGTTCACGAGGGCACGCGTGTGCGCCTCGATCAACGAACGGGCGAGTGGGCGGAGGTCGTACTCGACGACGGCAAAGTCGGCTGGATCCCGCTCTCCGCCATGGAAACCATCTGACGGCACGGAGGCCATCGGACATGAAGCGACGCACTCGGAACGCCAACCTGATTCCGCTGCTCGCAGCGCTCCTTGTCACCGGTGCGGCCGTGGGCGCTCCAGCCGACCTGTCGGCACAGACGCCCACCAAGGTCATGGTGCGGGTCATATCGCACGACGCCAAGATCATCGGTTCAGGCGTGGGTGGCGCGCGGGTCACGATTCGAGATGCGCAGAACGGATCCGTGCTGGCCGAAGGCGTACAAGAAGGCGGTACCGGCAACACCTCGCTGATCATGGGCGCTCGCGAGCGGGGTGTAAGCGTCTACGACACCGACGGCGCGGCGGGCTTCCTGGCCGAGATCGACCTGGCCGAGCCCACATGGGTCGAGATCACCGGAGAAGGGCCGCTCAACACGCCCGACGCGCTGCGCCGGACCACGAGTACCGCGCTTCTGATCCCGGGACGGGACGTCGTGGGGGACGGCATCGTCCTGGAGCTTCTCGGCTTCACGGTGGAGCTCCGCGAGCCCGCCGCGGGGGGAAGCATCCCCGCCGGCGAGTCGATCGAAGTCCTGGCACGTGTCACGATGCTGTGCGGGTGCCCGACCTCGCCGGGGGGGATCTGGGATTCAGATGGGTACGAGATCGTAGCGCGCGTGCTTCGAGACGGAGTGCTCGAGAGTGAGACGAGGCTCGGTTACGCCGGCGAGACCAGCATGCATTCGGGGACCGTACCGGCCATGGGCGCCGGGGAGGTCACCATCGAGGTCCTGTCGATGGACGATGCTCGGGGCAACTTCGGCGTGGTACGGGAGACGTTCACAGTAGGTCACTGAACACGGTGGGGCCGGGTGGCCTCGCCCTTCGTCCCGCCTATCTTGCCGATGTCTCCTGCTCTCCTGCTCCGCCGAGGTCTGCGTTGAATTCGTCAGAAGCTCTGAACGATCCCTCGCGGGCGGCGCTCGCCGAAGTGATCGATGGCGAGGCTCTCGCTCCTGGTGATATCCGGTACGACGAGGTGCGTGCGGTCTGGAACGGCCGCTTCGATCGTCGACCGGATTTGATCGCATGCTGCACATCTCGCGAAGACGTGGCATCCGCGGTGGGCTTTGCACGAAGTCACGGCCTCTCCATATCGGTGAAGGGAGGAGGGCACGACTACGCCGGAAATACGGTGGCGGAGGGAGGTCTCCTCATCGAGCTCGGAGCCATGAGCACGGTTCACGTCGATCCGACCGCGCGTCGGGCGTCTGTGGAGGCCGGGGCGACGTGGCGTGACGTCGACGAGGCGACTCAGGCACACGGACTGGCTACCCCGGGAGGGACCGTATCGAACGTCGGTGTCGCAGGCTTCACCCTCGGGGGTGGGGCCGGATGGCTGACCCCGAAATACGGACTGGCCGTCGACAACTTGATGGCGGCAGAGGTCGTCACTGCGAAGGGAGACGTCGTTCACGCGAGTGAGGAGGAGAACGCCGATCTGCTCTGGGCCCTTCGGGGTGGCGGTGGGAATTTCGGAATCGTGACGCGGTTCGAATATGCGCTCCATCCGGTGGGTCCCGACGTATACGCCGGTCAGGTGATGTATCCTGTCGAGCGGGCGGGTGAGTTGTTGAGACTCTTTCGCGAACAGATGCGAGACGCGTCGGACGATCTCGCCGCGTTCTTCTTCTTCCTCCGTATCCCACCGCTGGACTTCTTTCCCAAGGAGCATCACGGTGCGATTGCGGTGGACTTCGTCCTGACGTGGCTCGGACCCCTGGAGGAAGGAGAGGCTGCGTTCGCTCCGTTCCGAGGGCTCGGAGATCCCATCTTCGAGATGGTCGGAGCACAGCCGTATGCCGCGCTTCAGCAGTCCTTCGACGCCGGGATGTCTGCGAAGGGGCATCGATGGTACTCGAGATTCCACTATCTCGATGAACTCTCCGACGCCGCGATCGATGCGATCACGGGCGGCCTCGATCCGTTCCCCGGAGATTTCACGTCGGTGTACCTGGCGAAAGAAGGTGGAGCTGTATCGCGTGTTCCTCCTGCGGCGACGGCGTTTCCTCATCGCGGTGCCGAGTACTCGATCCACATCTTCCCCGGATGGATGGATTCAGATGCCGACGCAGCGGTCATGGGTTGGGCGAAGAGCCGTGAATCTGGAGCGGCTCAAATCGCTGAAGCACAAATGGGATCCGGAGAACGTGTTCCGGATGAACCACAACATCGTGCCGGACGGCGACTGACGTCGGACATGCCCGAGTCCCCGCTCCGACGTGTGAATCTCTTTCTCGCTGAGTTGAAGCGCCGGAAGGTCTACCGGGTCACCGCGATCTACCTGGTTCTGGCGGCAGGTGGGCTGGAGGTGGCGTCGGTGTTGCTCCCGTCGACCACCCTGCCTGTCTGGTTCGATGAGTTCTTTCTCGGCGTCGCGATCACAGGGCTCCCCCTGGTGCTCGTGCTGGCCTGGACCTTCGATGTGACGGAGTCGGGAATCCGCCGAACGGAAGCCGAGGAGCTCGAGTCCGCCGCCTCTGGGACGGAACGACCAGCGCACGCGTCGGGACTGCCGACCCACGACGAAGACCGCGCAACCGGGGAGGCGCTCGACCCCCTCACGGTTGCTGTGCTCCCGTTCGAAAACCTCAGTGGTGCTCCCGCGGCGGAACCGTTCGCGCTTGGTCTACATGACGACTTGCTGACGGAGCTTTCGCGTGCGTCCGCACTCATGGTGATTTCCCGGACCTCCGTTCAGGGATATCGGGGCACGAACAAGACGCTCCCCGAGATCGGGCGCGAGCTCGGCGCGGGGACGATCGTGGAGGGAGGAGTCCAACAGTCCGGTGATCGGGTGCGGCTGAATGTTCAGCTCATCGATGCGCGTACGGATCGACACATCTGGGCCGAGCGTTACGACCGGGAGCTTACTACCGAGAACATTTTCGAACTCCAGACGGAGCTCGCGGCCAGAATCATGGCGGAGCTCCACACGCAGCTTACGGACCAGGAAGAAGCCGTAGCGCAGGGACGTCCGACGGCGGACCTCGACGCCTACCAGCTTTTCGTTGAGGGGCGTGGTGCGTTGATCGATCGATCCGGTGACGGATTTCGGCGCGCGGCAGAGCTCTTCGAGAGCGCCCTGGAGCGCGACGATGAGTACGCCCTCGCATGGGCAGGGTTGGCCGATGCCCTGATCGGTATCGTGGATTACGGACACACCGACTCCCAGGACACACTGCAGCGCGGGAGGGACGCCTGTCGCCGGGCCCTGGAACTCGATCCGAGCCTGGCCGAGGCGCATGCAGCCTGGGGTCGGTACCGGACCGCGGTCCGGGATGCTCCAGGGTCGGTAAGGGCGCATGCTCGAGCGATCGAACTGCAACCGAGCTACGCGGGAGCGCACCAGTGGTCTTGCTGGGCCAATTTGCTGCTGGGAAACGGCCCGGAGGCGTTGCTGTTCGGCGAGAAGGCCACGCGGCTGGACCCGATTGATCCGGAAGCTTCAGGGAATCTGGCGGTCGCGTGGCTCATGGTCGGAGAGCCGATGCGGGCGCTCAAGGAGACGGATCGCATTCTCGCCCTCCATCCGGGCTTCGAGTACGTCCTGTGGGCTCGAGGCCTCAGTCAGCAGGCCCTGGGCCGTTGGGCGGAGGCCGCAGATACGTTCTCTCGTCTCGGTGACCGGTGGACACTCGGGTGGCCCGAGCTTGGTCGAGCGGCCGTGGCCGCGATCGATGGTGACATGTCCGAAGTACAGCGGTCGTTGGATGGGCTCTCCGGGCGGGAAACCGGATTCGAACGTGGGATGATCCTTGCTCAACTCGGCGATCTGGACCGGGCGTTCGAGCTGATACGGTCGGAATGGCCGACTCCGTGGGCTGAGACGCTGTACCTGTACGTTCATCGCGATCGTCCGCTCGACACCCTCCGCGCAGATTCTCGCTTCGGGGCGTTCATGGATGACGTTCAGGCGAGTTGGCGAACCGACGAGGCCTGAGGGTCAGCGGTTCCGTATCGCAGATGCATGCGCCTTCGCGGGGTCAGGAGGCACTCGTAGCCGCTGCTGCCTTACGTCGCTGAACTTCCTCGCGCACCACCGGCGCGACCTCGGTCCCCAGGATCTCGATAGCCCGGAGCACCTTGTCGTGTGGCATCGGTCCGATGGTCAGCTGGAGCAAGAAGCGGT
>JBDGVS010000257.1:0-4394 GCA_039585535.1 Gemmatimonadota bacterium
CGAGCTCTCGCCGAGCAGCTCGACGTGCCCCTCGAAAACACTGAGCATCGATCGCTGAACGGCCTGATTCTCGACGAATTGGGTCACGTCCCGGAACCAGGCCACGTCCTGGAGCTACCGGGTGTGCGCATCGATGTACTGGAAGCATCAGAGACCCAGGTGCTCCGTGCTCGCCTGACCCGAGAGACTCGTTCGACCGGTGAAGAGGACTGACATGGCTACGATCCTGTCGTTCGGTGGCAAGTCACCGCGGATCCACCCGACCGCCTTCCTGGCACCCACGGCGGTGATCATCGGTGACGTCGAGATCGGCCCCGAGTCGAGTATCTGGTTCGGCGCCGTGCTTCGAGGAGACGACCCCGACCATCCGATCATTGTCGGAGCACGCGCGAGCGTGCAGGACAACTGTGTGGTTCACGTTGGGCAGTGGGGCCCCACCGTCATCGGTGCAGACGTGACCGTAGGTCACGGCGCCAAGTTCGAGAGTTGTACGATCGGTGATCGAACGGTCGTCGGAATGAACGCGGTCATTCTCCAGAACGCCACGGTGGGCGAGGAGTGTGTCCTGGCCGCGAACACCGTAGTGCTCGAAGGGCGGGATATTCCCGGGCGTAGCGTAGTAGCCGGTGTGCCCGGCGTCGTGAAGAAGACCCTCGAGGGATCCGCCGCAAAGTGGATCGAAGGGGGTGGCGCCCATTACGTGCAGCTCTCGCGGGCCTACCTGAGAGCAGGCGTCGGCATGGGCGACGCCGACGCGGGGTCGTGACCGGGGATCACCGCCCCACGGGCGATGCTCCGCCCCCCGGGCAAAGTCGAGAAGGCACGGCTACCCCGGCAGAAGAACAGACCTTCTTCTGCGACCTGTGTGGGAACGTGATGCTCAACCTCCACTGCAAGCTCGTGTGCGAGCGATGCGGCTACAAACGAGACTGTTCGGACCCATGAACCCCCACCCGCCTCCCCGGGCCTCGAGCCGGCGTCGTCGCGCCATCGGCGCTCTCCGAGGCTTGCCTCGCCTGGCCGCGCTGTCGATCGCCGTCGCGACGGCCACGCCGGTGAGCGCGCAACTGTCGATGTCCTCCGATCCGCTGGCCGACTTCGGAGCGACGATGGTCGGGAGCTGGGAAGCGGACGGCTCACGACACGTCTTCGAGTGGGGCGTCGGGGGGCGTGTGTTGAAATCCACGAGCTACGCATCCGACGGCGACGGCTGGGTCGTGACTTCCGAGGGGTGGTGGTACTGGGATCCGGTCGCGGAGGCCGTCCGTGGCACGACCGTCGCGATCGGCATGGGTATCGACCTTTTCGAACACACCGTCCGGATGATGAAGGCCGACGAGATCGTGCATGACCTTGTCGCGTACGGGCCCATGGGCGGGACCTACGTCGAACGATGGACATTCGAGCCCGACGGATACACCTGGGCACTGGAGCAGGATGGTAGCCGGCTGATGGGAGGCCGCTACCAGCGCGTACGCTAGTCGGGGTCGGTTACAGCCCCACGACCGACGTCAGGTACCAGCTCACCATTTGCCCACCCCACACGTAAGCGATGGCGCCCCCGCCTCCGAGGAATACGCCGAAGGGGATCAGTCGATCGAATGCGTCCTCATCCGTGCCCTTCAAGACCCCCGCAGCCAATGCGCGCGCAAATGTTCCCAGGAGTGCGAGCACGGACCCGAGGAAGACCGTGAGAGCGACGCCCCACGGTCCCAGGAAGGCCCCCACCATCATCATCATCTTCACGTCCCCGCCGCCCATCGCATGGTCCACCCCGGCCTCCTCGAGACGTCCGGGAGAGATCTTTCGAATCATCCACGTGCCGGCGACGCCAACGAACCAGAGGACTCCATAGCCGAGAGCGGCTCCGATGAATGCGGGCATCCAATCGATGCCCCCGGGGAGGAATGCCATCGCCAGACCCGCGACCGCGCCCCCGATGGAGAACTCGTCCGGAATGATGTAGAAGCGGGCGTCGGACATGGCGATGCCGAAAATTATCGTCAGGAACACCGCTCCACGTAGCGACTCCCACGTGGGGCCATGGAGCGCAAAGACCGCCGCCCACATGAGGCCCGTTGCCAACTCGGCCGCGGGATATTGGATCGAGACGGCTTCGCCACAGCTTCGGCACCGGCCTCGAAGCAGCGCCCAACTCAGCACTGGAATGTTGTCGTACCAGGCGATCATCGTCTCGCAGCGCGGGCAGCGGGAGCGCGGTCGGACCACCGACTCTTCAGCCGGCCACCGCAGCGAGCACACGTTGAGGAAGGAGCCGATCAACAACCCGTAGATGCCTGCGAAGAGCGGCACAATCCAGAAGTTGGTTCCGGTCATCGTGTCCATTCGTACATGAGAATCGACCCTGCCACACCGACGTTGAGCGATTCGGCCGTGCCCTTCATGGGGACGGCCACTGTGTCCCGCGCGATCTGCCGCAACTCGGCGCGCACCCCTGCCCCTTCGTTCCCCAACACGAGAGCGGACAGGGGGGTATCGAAGGACAGGCAACTCGCCGCCGGACGTCCCTCGCCCGACGCAACCAGAACCTCCGCGCCTCGGGTCGTGAGCACCTCGATCGCATCGGATAGAGTGGCGCTCCAGATCGGAATCCGGAATACGGTCCCCGCCGAAGCGCGGACTGCTTTCGGGCCCCATGGATCAGAAGTGCCATCCAGTACGATGACCCCGTCGAGCGCGAACGCCACCGCAGAACGAACCAACGTGCCCAGATTACCCGGATCCTGGACGCCGTCCACGACCAATAGCGCGCCCTCACCGGGAATGCTTCCGATATCAGGGGCCGGCTGACGACACACGAGAAGAACGCCCTGCGGGTGATCCGTATCGGCAAGCTTCGCGAACTCCTCATCCGTGACTTCGGTCGTATCGCAGCATGAGCGCAACCTGGACACCAGGTCGGTCGCGACAGCGTTCGCGAGAAGCGCGGGCGTAACCACTGCGAACGTCGCGTCAGCCCCCGCGTCGAGCGCGTCGTTCACCGCGCGTAGGCCTTCAACGAGCACGCTCCTTTCCCGCTCGCGCTGGCGACGGATCCGGAGGCGTCCGATCAATCGCCGCCTGTTCTGGCTCAGCCCCATACGCGCGGCGACCTTTGGACCACCAGAATCTCTAGCCGTACGGCTTCCCGGATCAGCACCCATCGATGACGACTCCCCCCCCCACGCATCTCCCCATCGCCCTTACGGTCGCCGGTAGCGATTCGGGTGGCGGTGCGGGCATCCAGGCCGACCTCAAGACGTTCCATCGGTTCGGGGTGTTCGGGACGAGTGTGGTGACGGCGATCACGGCACAGAATACCACGGGCGTGCGTGCGATCCACCCTGTTCCGTTGGCGAACGTTCGAGCGCAGCTCGACGCAGTCGCCGAGGACCTCAGGCCTGCAGCGCTGAAGACAGGCATGCTGGCCACCGAGGAGCTCGTTCGGGAAGTAGCCAGCGGCATCCGATCGCACGCTCTTGCTCCCTATGTCATGGACCCCGTGATGGTCGCCACCAGCGGGGATCGCCTGCTGGAGTCCGCGGCCGAGACGTCGCTGCGCGATCAACTACTCCCCCTCGCCACCGTCGTGACGCCGAATCTGGAAGAGGCCGAGATTCTCACGGGGATAGAGGTACGCGGCGAAGCGCACATGCGGACGGCGGCACGGGCATTGGTCGAGCTCGGGGCGGGTGCCGCGCTGGTGAAGGGAGGGCACCTCCCCTCCGGCGAAATCGTAGATCTTCTCTGGGATGGATCGGTCGAGCACGTGTGGCGCCGGACTCGTATCGAGACCCTTCATACGCACGGAACCGGATGCACCCTCTCGGCTGGCATCACCGCGGGACTGGCGCAGGGCAAGACTCTCCCGCAGGCCGTCAAAAGCGCCATCGACTATCTGGCGCGAGCCATCGCGACCGCCCCTGGCCTCGGAGCGGGCCGCGGCCCCGTGAATCACTTCGCGCCCGTGGACTGACCCCGGAGCGTCGAGGTGGCTCCGAGCTGCGCGACAGTCGCGCGGAGCAATCGCTCGGCGCGCTCGCTCGCAGCCCTCCCGATCCGAAGCACGTCTGCATGAGAGAGCGGTTCGGCCGACAGCCCGGTCGCCCGATTCGTCACGAGTGAGAGGCCCGCCACGCGCACACCCAGTGCCCGAGCGACGATGACCTCGGCAGTGGTCGACATTCCCACCACATCGGCCCCGAGGCGCGCGAGCATCCGGACCTCGGCAGCCGTTTCGTATGACGGCCCGTGCAGGCTGGCATACGTGCCCTCGGAGAGCTCGACGCCCTCGGAGAGCGCGGCATCCTTGAGGGCTCGCCGCAGGCCCGGGTCGAACGGCGCACTCATGTCGGGAAATCGCGACTCGCCGCTGCGTACGGGACCGGCCAACG